>JAAWOG010000067.1 GCA_022799355.1 Lachnospiraceae bacterium
GCTTTTCTGAAACCGTTCTCTCTGTCTACCGTAGACTGGGTTGCAGCGTTTACATTCACGATACCGATATCACCGCTTGTTGTGCCTGCTGCTTCCAAAGCCTTGATCATTTCTTTTCCTGCCGTCTCGCCTGCTGCCACGTTATCTGTGGAGAAGGTAGCCTCTGCGTCCACATTTGCGGGAGAGTCAACGTATACAACTTTGATATCAGCCGCAATTGCTTCCTGCAGTGCGGAAGAGATTGCGTCGGGGCCGTTTGCAGCCACGATGATCGCTTCATAACCGCCTGCTACCGCGTTGTTCACACATTCGATCTGCTGTGCGTCATCCTTTGTGTTGGGGGACATGAAGGTTACTTCCACGCCCATCTCCTCTGCCTTCGCCTGAGCGCCTTCATTTAAGGTTACCCAGTGCTGGTCGATGGAGTCCATGGTGATCAGCGCGATCTTCCATGCCTTGCTTGCCTTTACCTCTTCGCCGGAAGCTGCCGGAGCTTCTCCGCCTAACGCTGCCGCATCGATTACGGAAACGCCCGTATCCGTTACTTTTCCGCCCAGAGCTTCGCCGCCGATAGCCGCCACTGCCGCTTTCACGCCTTCATAGCCCATCACGTCCGGATTCTGCGCCATCGTGCACAGGAGATGTCCGTCTGTGATCAGTCCCTGGATCGCATCGGATTTATCAAAGCCTACGCCCACGATATCGGAGCTGCCGGATGCCTTGATCGCATTACCTGTTCCTGTTGTACTTCCTTCGTTACAGCCGAAGATACCTACTACTTTCTGTGTGATGTAGTTCTGCGCGATCTCCTGGGATTTCGCCGCATCGCCTTCACCGTACTGTGTCTCAAGCAGGTTGAAGTCCGTGCCTTCAAACGCTTTTCTGAAACCGTTCTCTCTGTCTACCGTAGACTGGGTAGCCGCGTTTACATTGACAATACCGATATCACCGCTTGTAATGCTTTTCGCTTCGAGAGCCTTGATCATCTCTTCACCTGCGGTGGTTCCTGCCGCCACGTTATCCGTGGAGAAGGTAGCTTCCGCATCTACGTTCGCGGGGGAATCCACATAGACAACCTTGATGCCTGCCGAAATCGCTTCCTTCAGTGCGGAAGAGATTGCGTCGGGACCGTTTGCAGCTACGATAATAGCCTGATAGCCGCCTGCCACCGCATTGTTCACACATTCGATCTGCTGTGCGTCATCCTTCGTGTTAGGTGACATGAATGTCACTTCTACACCCAGTTCGCCTGCCGCCTTCTGAGCGCCTTCATTTAAGCTGATCCAGTGCTGGTCAATGGAATCCATGGTGATCAGAGCAATCTTCGCTCCGTCCGCAGAAGCGGGTGCTTCCGTTGTCTCGCCCTCTGCTGCCGCCGGTGCGTCCGCACTCTGGTTGCCGCAGCCTGTAAGCGCTGCCGCCAGCATAGTCACGCCGCAGAGTAAACTTAACAGTTTCTTTTTCATTTTTACTTCCTCCTGTTTTTTTATATACTAACGCATGGACTTTTATCTCTGATGCCACTTGGTTATTATCCGTACCAGCCCGGGTGGAAAGTACCCTGACGCAACCCTGCTAAACGCCGGCACTTAGCGAATGCTTTGCATGAGCTTAGTACCGCTGCGTTTAGCCCGGAGCGAAAGCGTGTTGCAGAAGGGTACTTTCCACCCGGGCGTCCGGCACCTAAACTTCAAGGCACAGACATTTTATCCCTGCGGTTAGTTTCCTTTTTTCTTCTTGAACTGGCCGCCCCTTACTACTACGTCCAGAAGTACCGCCGCCACTACGATCACGCCGATCACTACCCGCTGGATGCCGACCTGAGCGCCGATCATATTCAGCCCGTTCTCCAGTGTCTGCCATACCGCCGCGCCTGCGAAGGTGCCAAGCAAGAGCCCTGTGCCGCCAAGAGGCGATACGCCGCCGATAACGCCTGCCGCAACGCCATACATCTCGTACATGTTGCCGGCTTCCATATTACCCATGCCCGCCTGTGCACAGAGGATCAGCCCTACCACACAGGAACATACCGCGCTGACCAGATAAGCCTTTGTCGTGGTTGCCACCACATTCACGCCGGAGAGCTTCGCCGCGTCGATGTTGGAACCGATGGCGTATATATGTCTTCCCGTCCTTGTTTTAGAGAGCAGGAAGAAGAAAATTACGAAGAATAACAGCGCGATCCAGAACGTGTTATATACACCCAGGGTTGAGCCGTAGTAGAAAATATTCTGGAAGCTGTCCCCCGCCTCTTTGCCGATTCCCGTGGCAATGGCGTCCGTGTTGCGGTTGCCGTTTACCATGTAAGCCACACCTCTCGTAATGAACATGGTACCCAGTGTCGCGATAAAGGGCGGCAATTTAAACTTGCCCACCAGAAAACCGTTGATCACGCCGCACACCAGACAGCACAAAAGGGCTACCACAATGGCTGCGATGGGATGAACGCCCCTGCTCATCAGCGTCGCCGCTACCATGGCGCTCATACCTACCATGGAACCGATGGACAGATCGATGTTGCCGGTGATCAGTATGTAACTCTGTGCGATACCGATCAAAAGATATTTTGACATGGAACGCAGCAGGTTCATGATATTCTGTCCGGAAAATACCGCCGGATTAATCAGTCCGAATGCCACATAGATCACGATCAGTCCGATAAACGCCGTGATCGCGGCGCCCATGCCCCGGATCGCCATTATTTTTTTCAGAGAACTTTGCTTTTCATTACTCATGATTCTCATCTCCTCCCTCACTCTTTCCTATCTTCTTATCTTCAAAGGTGGTAGCCAGCGTCAGAATTTCATTCTGCGTTGTCTCCTTCGCCATCACTTCACCGGTGATTCTGCCGTCACACATCACGATGATGCGGTCCGCAATACCCATGACCTCGGGCATCTCCGAAGAGACAAAAACAACCGCGATGCCCTGTTTTTTCAGATCATTCATCAGATGGTAGATTTCTACCTTCGCCCCCACGTCGATACCCCTTGTGGGCTCATCGAAAATAACTACTCTCGAATCCCTTGCCAGCCACTTTCCGACTACGACTTTCTGCTGGTTGCCGCCGGAGAGATTGCCTGAGTCGATCTCCACGTTGGGCGTCTTGATCTTTAAGTCCTCCACAGCCTTTTCGCAGAGTTTTTCTTCCGATCTGCTGTTCACCACGCCCATCTTATTGCAGACGATGTCCAGGTTCGGCAGTGCCAGATTGTGACGGATGGAAAGCTTTGTGCACAGACCGTCCTTTTTCCGGTCCTCCGGGGCCAGCACCACACCGCTTTTAATGGCATCCATGGGACAGTTTATCTTCACTTCCTTACCGTCCACATAAATCTCGCCGCTCTCCTTCGGATCTACGCCGAAGATCGCCCTTGTGGTCTCGGTACGCCCTGCGCCCATCAGTCCCGCAAAGCCCACGATTTCACCTTCATAAGCGGAGAAATTGATATCTCTCACCATGCGTCCCGCATTCAGGTTTTTCACTTCAAAGATCTTTTTGCCCTTTTCGCATTCCACCCGGGGGAATTTCTCCTTGATCTCACGTCCCACCATGTGCGCAATGATCTGATCCATCGTAGTCTCTTTAAAGTTCATCGTCGTGATATACTGGCCGTCCCGCATTATTGTCACGCGGTCCACGATATGCTGCAGTTCCTCCAGACGATGGGATATGTAAACAATGCCTTTTCCCTCGCTCTTTAACTTTTTGATAATGCGGAACAGATCCTCGATCTCCCTGGCAGTCAGGGAGGAAGTCGGTTCGTCCATGATCAGGATCTTCGCATGGATGGAAAGAGCTTTCGCTATCTCTACCATCTGCTGTTTGGAAACCGGCAGTTCACCCACGATCTGGTTCGGACTGATATCGATCTTCAAATCATCCAGTATTTCCTTTGCTTCCTTCTCCATGGAACTGTTGTCAAGCGCAAAATTGCCCTTTTTTTCCCTGCCCAGGAACATGTTTTCCGTAACGGTCAGGTGTTTGCACATATTCAGTTCCTGATGGATGATCGCAACGCCCGCTTCCTGCGCCTGCTTCGGCGTCAGATCGCCGTACTGCCTGCCGAAAATCTCCAGAGAACCTTCATCTCTTGTGTAGACGCCGCTTAAAACCTTCATGAGCGTTGACTTGCCTGCGCCGTTTTCCCCGAGAAGCGCAAGGACTTCACCGGAGCGCAGTTCAAAATCTACGCCGTCGAGTGCCTTTACGCCGGGGAAAGACTTGCAGATATTCTTCATTGAGACAATTATCTCACCCATTCCTTCATCCTTCCTTTTGTATATTTTGCTTTATATTTACACTATAGCAAAGTCTTTTTTGTTAAAAAAGGGTGGAAGTTTTTGGATTTGAGGGGGTTTTTTATGCAGTTTGTGAAAAGTCCCTCACCGTTTGAAGCAATCCGGATAGAATATATCCCGATCCGGCGATTTTCTCTTTCGTCTTTCCCATCCGGGTAATTTCAATGAAAACTATTTTTGTAGAAAATGTTTCTGAATTAGATATCTCTGAAAATAACAAACTTGAATTGTAAATAGATAAACTGACACAATAAAACAGGACTTGCGATCTCTATGAAGCTATGCGTCTTTCCAGCTGATCTACTTTCCCGATCAACAGGCTGACAGAATCCCGCTCCAGTTTGCAGGCGTTTATCTCATGCTGCATGGATTCCAGACGATCTTCTATTCCTTCAAATCGCCTGTTGATTCTGTTTTCCATTCTCTCCATCTCTTCCAGAATAGTATTTACCATCCATTTCATTTCCTTTGTCATCCGGTGCACCTCCTTTCCGTGTATCCATTGTAGCACATTCCCTTACTTTTGCAACCTGCTTTTTATCATCATGCAGAACGAAGAATCATTATTCCAACAAAATGACGGGGAAGTTCCCCGCCATTTTTCTTTGTATCCGCCTCTCCTCAATCCTCAAACGCAATACTCTCAATAATATCCTGGAACAGGCTGTTCGCCTCCTCCATATAGTCCCCATAGGTAAGGAAATTGAAATCCACATATTCCTCCCCATTCTCAACGGACACATAGCGCTGATAATAGGTCTCGCCGTTATCACTCCGAAAGGCAATGATGGCGTCGATCGCCGCACGCCCATCGATTGTCATATCATTTACCAGATATTCCTGATCTTCCATACTCTTTTTAAGCATCTGCAGATCCACCGCTTCCTCAGAAGGGTACCCTTCGATCTGAAGGGTGGACATATCCCATGCATTGTCATACTCATAGCGGGAATACACCTCATAACCGTTTCCGTCCGCACTGTCCAGAACGTCCCAAATATAAGGACAGGAAAATGTGATTCCCGGATCTTCCAGCCGGCGCTTTGTCATCACGGGAACGGGCAGCGGTATTTCCTGCTCCATCGCCTGATCCAGCTCCTCCTGCGTGATGGAAATAGCCGGTTCCGCACCGGTATCCGCCAGAATTTTTTCCGCCGCAAGCCTTGTCAGGGGTGCCAGCACGGAAAAATGATCGGCGTTCTCTATCACATAGCAATGTATCTGGTCATTTTGGGATGCTTCTTTCATCCGTTCCAGGCAGTCCGAGTTGCCGTCTCTTCCCTCTATCAGGAAAGTAGGACTCTTTACATCGTCCAGCCAGTGGATCGGCGAGCGCATCTTATATTCTTCCTCATTATCCGTATCAAAAGTGAACTGATCGTTGTTGTGATATGTTATATCATCCACCGCGCCGAAACAGAACACCGCCCGGAATTTATCCGTGTACTCGGACGCGAGGAGCGCCCTTGTGCCGCCGGTACTGTGCCCGCCCAGATAGATGCGCTCCGGATCTACATAGGGCAGGGCCGCCGCATACTCATAGGCGGATACGATATCATCCACCTCCCCGAACAGCGCCTCGTAATAGCCCGGGTTGCCGTTGCCGCCCCGAAAGGAAGGATACATGGTCAAAATCCCTGCCTGCCAGAAGGCGGAACCTGTCTGATCGTCCTCCCAATCGGGATAGGTAAACGGAAAATCGTCGATACCGTTGCCCCAGCCCCCAACAACCCAGATGATCATCGGATGTTTTTCACCGTCCCCCGGATCGCTTGATACATATGCCGCCAGGTCTCCTGCTTTGGAAGAATAACTGACAAGATCAAAGACGCCTTCCGGCGGCTCCGGAATCGGATCATCGTCGTTTTCTTCCCGCACCAGCGTGGTCGTAAAAGCATCATGGGCTTTGGCAAAACCGCTTGACAGAGCCGCCCCGGAACCCTCCTCTTTCTCCCCCGCTGCCGCAGTTTCTGCTTTGTCCGCCGCCCCTTCCTCGGAAGCGGCCGTACTTTCCCCAGCCTCTTTGGAGCCGCAGGCGGTTATGGACGCCGCCAACATGATCGCGATGAAAAGCGCGAAGGCTTTTCTGAAAAGTTTTCTGTTCATTATGTATTTCTTCTCCTTCTTATATTGTATAATAAATTTTATATATTATCATTCTATCCTGAAACAACCTTGCATCTTTTTTTATAACATGCGATGCCATACCGGTAGATAGTCTTCATTCCGTCATCCACCAGCGCTTCCTCATAATTTTTCTCCCTGATCTGCCGAAGCGCCTCCCTGCACCCGGCATCAAACGCCGCGTTCTCCGCATATTTCAATTCAATAACAATACCTGTCTCCATATCTTCTATCTCCACCAGGATATCGCTGAACCCCTCTCCTGACTCGGCGTTCGATCTGACTTTCCACCCATCCATGCTTCCCAAAAGCCCGAGCAGAATACCATGATAAAAGTTTTCCTTCATCTCCTTTTTGGCATAACTGTCGCGGATACTGATCGTCTTTTTCAGATAAGCATGAAAGCCGCTTTCAATAGCAGCCACATCGTTCTCCTGGAATGCCCTGCAAAAATCTTTCAGTTTCTGAGCATCCCTCTTTGTCTCCTCCTTAAACCATCTCCGGATTTGCCGTACAAAAATACAGTGTATCTCTCTGTTCGGAATAACAAGCTCCACCATCCCGCTGCTGTCTTCCCCGCACTGTGTCAGGTAACCTGTTGTAAAAAGCAGGCTCCAGAGATTATCTATATCCGAATCCAGATCCTTATAAGTCAGTTCCTGATGAATCTCCTTCTTTATGCTTCCTCCATTGATCAACAACTCGATCTCATCTCTGGTGATGGCATCAGCCTTGTCGATAAACTTCATGACAATATCGTTACTGCTCGTATTCACCCAATAATTTTGGGGACTCGCTGACGGATTCATCTTCAAAGCATAACAATAGCTGACAACATCCCACGGACAGTATATTTCCAGATTTCCAAATCGATAGCCATCGTACCATTCTTTTACGGCCTCGTACCGCTCTATCCTTCCATAATACGTCAGTATCTCCCTTACTTCCCCGTCTGTAAAACCGAAATATTCATTGAAACACACATCTCTCACAGACATGACATTAAAATTATTCATTCCTGTGAAAATACTCTCCTTCGACACTCTGAGACATCCTGTCAAAACCGCAAAATAGAGACTGTCATTGGTTTTCAGCGCCTGTCCGAACAGGCTTCTGATCAGTTCCGCCATCACATCATAATATCCCGCCTGATATGCCTTATCTAACGGCACATCATATTCATCAATCAGTATAATGGCTTTTTGGCTGTAATGCTTTTGCAGACACGCAGATAACATAAGCAGGCTATCCTCCAAAATCCCGTCAGACATCGCATACTCGCCGCTCTCATCCAATTCCATAAGCTTCTCAAACTGTCCTCGCTCCGTCTTTGACAATCGATCGCTCTGTGCAAGAAATTCAAATCTCAATGCCTCTTTCCCGATGACACTGCGCAGTTTTCTCTTCGCATCCGGAAACGATGTTCCGCCCACCCCCTTCAAGCTGATGGCAATAACCGGAAACTTCCCCATATACTTATCACACAGCTCTTTTTCTCTGAAAATTGCAAGCCCCTCGAAAAGCGCCCTGTTATCCCCCATCTCAAAGAAGTATTTCAGCATACTCATATTCAATGTTTTTCCGAAACGCCTCGGGCGCGTAAACAGATTCACATACGCCTGATTCTCCAGAAGATCTTTTATAAGCCCTGTTTTATCCACATAGTAAAAACCATCGCTGCGGATTCTCTTAAAATCCTCTATTCCCATCGGAAGCCCTGCTTTACCTGACATTACATTCCTCTTTCTTCTTATCTAAAAAAGTATTAACACATACACCTGAGATATTATACTCTATTTGGCACAAATAATCCAGCTAAGTTTATTCCATCGGCAGATATACGTCGACACCCCAAATATCATAACTCCAATCCGGCATTCTTTTTAATCCAATACAAGAAAACGAGCTCGATAAATGTTGTTCCCTTCTGGTATTACGCGGATTACTGTGCTATTATAATCTGTAGCAACTCGAAAAACAGACGCAAACCTGCGCCTCACCCGGCTTTCATACAGCCAAATATCCCGCCGCAAGATTCAAGATGCTTTTAACGGTTGTATTCTGGCTGCAGGAAAGGATAAACCATGCGTGAAATGATCAGCTTATTTGCCCTCTGCACCCCCATTGATACCGACACCGTCTGGGAAAACTGGTATCAGTTCTGTATGGAGCAGGAACAAAAACATAAGTTTGCCTTCTCCCATACGGCCTGCCTCACCGACAGCCTCCATCCGGACGGAATAAGAACCCGCAGCAGGTATCTTAAAAAAGTCCGCTCCTGTATAGATCATAAAGAAAATATATCTTTTATCGAATTTTATCTGCTGCCGGACCAATTCCGGCAGGCGGTTTTTGATTTTAAAATATACATGGGACTTTCCCTCGGCGGACAGGCACAAAGCCACGTTGAGATAACGGTTGAAAATCAGTTTCCGGAACATTTTGACTATCGGTATTGTTTGGATGCTCTCAGAAATTTTTTGACTGTCACAAAGGCAGAAGTGAATCTTTTGCCGCATAACCAGACTTTCAACTATAATATAAACTGCATTTTAAGCCAAGCAACCCCTTTAGAACGGGAAAAATACGGTGTTATTCAGAAGCTTTATGAACTCAAAACCGCACCATAAAATTTCCGGCGGATAAACGCCTTCGTTCATCCGCCGATTATTGACCATGACAGTCTATCTCCTCCCGAGCCGTATCACATTCCAGGAAGCCTTCTTTAAAACCGTCCGCAGTACCCCGCCGTCCATCGGAAGCTCCTTATCCCGCACGGGCTTCACCTTCTCCTCTGCCAGGGAATTTTCCGCTTTCAGGTCATCGGAGACAAGGACCAGCTTTTCCATCCCCTTCAGCTCCCCGAAACTCCTCACATCCATCGTCAGTTCCTGATCCTCCGACAGATTCCGGTTTACCGCAAAGACCGTAAGTTCCTCCTTTTCCTCCTCGTACACCGCGGCGCAAACCACATCGCTGACCGCACCGTGCCCGCTCGTTGCATGGGTTTTCGTATCTGTCACGGCTTTGATCACCGTCCCTCTGCCGTAGAGGGAAGCGTGCAGAAACGGATAGTAGATCGTCTGACACCATGCGCCGCCCTCCTCCGTCATAATCGGTGCAATCACATTCACAAGCTGTGCAAGACATGCGATCTTTATCCTGTCCGCATGGTTTAACAGCGTGATCAGCATCAGCCCCACCATCAGCGCGTCCTCAAAAGTATAATGATCCTCCAAAAGATGAGGCGCCTTCTGCCAGGGGCTGTTCTTTGTGATATCCTCTTCCTCAGCCTTGGAATGGAACCAGACATTCCACTCATCGAAGCTCAAATGCATTGTCTTTTTGCTTCTCTTTTTTGCCTTCACATAATCACACACCGAAAGCACCGTATGGATAAACTCCTCCATATCATCCGACTGGGCAAGATAATCCACCGTATCGTTTTTCTCGTTTCCGTAGTACTGATGCAGAGAGAGATAGTCCACATACTCATAATTTTCTCCAAGCGTCACAGCCTCCCACTGCGGAAATGTGGGCATATCCTTAAACGAACTGCCGCAGGAGACCAGTTCGATGGAAGGATCGATCAGTTTCATCGCCTTCCCCGTCTCCGCGGAAATCCGCCCGTATTCCTCCATCGTCTTGCTGCCAAGCTGCCAGTCACCGTCCATCTCATTTCCCAGACACCACAGCTTTATGTGATAAGGCTCCTCTACTCCGTGGCTTCTGCGGAGCTCGCTGTACTTTGTGCCCGAAGGGTGGTTGCAGTATTCCAGAAGATTGCAGGCATCCGCCACTCCCCTCGTCCCCAGATTCACGGCCATCATAATCTCCGTATCCGCCTTCTTTGCCCATTTCGCAAACTCCCCCAGCCCGAAGGTATTAGGCTCCAGCGTCCGCCACGCCAGATCAAGCCTGGGCTGCCTTTCTTTCAAAGGTCCTACGCTGTCCTCCCAGAAAAAATTCGAGACAAAGTTTCCGCCCGGATAACGGACCACGGGAACTCTCAGTTTCCTCACCAGCTCAAGCACATCCTGTCTGAACCCGTCTTTATCCGCCGCCGGATGTCCCGGCTCATAAATTCCGCCGTACACCGCCCTTCCCAAATGCTCAATAAAAGAGCCAAATATTCTCTTATCCACAGGAGCAACTCTGTACGCCTTATCTATGGTTATTTTCGTCTTTCTCATACCATCTTCCGTCCTTTCCGTATCTGCCTTTCCGACAGCCAATCTCCCCTGTAACCCATCATAGCATATCCCGTTTTGTCTGAAAACCGTTTTTATCCTGTCAAAAATCACATTTTCTTCTTGACATATATCGATCGCCGATATACTATATAGATAATCGATATATCGGTAATCTATTTATTCCGTTTCACCATTCATTGTATCAACAACGGAAACGGCAGACAGGAAAGCATTTTATATGCATCTTCCTGATAGAAAAAGAAAGGAATCTATTATGGCAATTGACAAAAGTCTTATTTCCGGCAGTACGACCATGCTGCTTCTAAAACTTCTTTCGGAAAAGGATATGTACGGCTATGAAATGATCGAAGAACTGAAAAAACGCTCCGAAAATATCTTCGCCCTGAAAGCAGGCACTTTGTATCCGCTGCTCCACGGCATGGAGGACAAGGGGCTTTTAACCTGCTATGAGCAGGAGTTTCAGGGAAAAACCAGAAAATATTATTCCATCACGGGAAAAGGGCACAAAGAACTTCAGACCAGAAAAAATTCCTGGCAGGAATACTCCCGTGCCGTAGCAGGCGTCCTGTGTTATGGCGTATAAGCAGGATGAAAAAACGAGGTTGTGCCGGAGCGCGCCCGGCATAGTCACATCCGGTGAAAAATGTGCGCAGAAATGAGGAAGCAATATGAACAGAACAGAATATTTGGAAAGCCTCACCGAACAGATCCGCAATAAATATGCAAAAGAACTGGTCCGGACAGAAATATGCGCCCATATCGAGGACCAGAAGGAGGCTTATCTTTTAGAAGGAAAAGAGGAAGAAGAAGCGGAAAACATGGCTGTCAGAGAAATGGGAAATCCCGTGGATACAGGGATGCAGCTTGATAAAATACACCGTCCGAAAACGGATATCTGGATGCTCGGCACCATGGCCGCGCTGTCGCTGATTGGTATCATCATGCAGTCCATTATCTGCTCAAACAGCGGCAACACCATTATTTCAAATCATTATCCCGTCAGGACAATCCTTTTCAACCTGATCGGACTGTGTGTGATGCTGTTTGTCTATTTCGCGGATTACCGTATTCTCGGAAAGCACATACGGGGTATTTACGGGATTTATCTGATCTGCAGCATGGTCCTTTTGCATGTGCCGATATACCCGGCATACTCCTCTTACCTGACACTCGGACAGACGGTATGCTTTTTATTTGTCCCTTTATTTGCCGCGATCTGCTACCATTTCAGAGGAGAAAGGGGAAAGGGCATACTCAAAGCCAGCGGCATCCTTTTCTTCCACATGCTTTTCCTCCTGTTTGCCGGTTACTATATATCCGCAGCAATGTTTCTTACTTTTATGGCATGTCTGCTCACCTTGAGCGGGGCGGCCTTCAAAGGCATCTTCGGCGGCAGAAGAAAACTGCAGACGGGCATACTCCTTTCTTTTATCGTCGGGCTTCCCGCTTTGCTCATCGGGGATGTCATGCTTTTTAACGGCCGTTTTCTGTCGCTGGCGGAATATCAGATCCGGCGAATCCAGGTTATTCTCTCGCCCTTTGGCCATGAAGATGCGATATCCTATCAGACTCTCCTGATCCGAAAGCAGCTTGCCGGCGCTTCCCTTCTGGGCGGAGGAAATATCGGGGAAATCGGCGAAATTTCCGGCGCATGGAGCGACTATGTACTGATCTGTCTGACCTCCTACTTCGGGCTTCTCATCGGGATAGCCGTAGTTGCCGCCATCGGCGCCTTTCTTGTGCGCTCCCTGCATATATCCTTTACGCAGAATAACCGCCTGGGATTTCTGCTGGGTATCTCCTGCAGCAGCATCCTGATCCTGAAGACCGTTATCTATATAGCGATGAATTTCGGTGCCGGTCCGATCGTCGGAATCGACATGCCGTTTTTAACCTACGGCCTGAACTGTACCGTCATGAATTTCCTGTTTATGGGCATTATTCTCTCGGTATACCGGAATACGAATCTGTTGTCGGAGCTGAAAAATATGCCGCCCCGGTATCGGCTGAAACTGGAAAAGACAAACGAACACTGACGCGGATACCGGCTTGACTTTTTCCTCCCCGGCCGCTTCATCCATAAATTTCGGGGCTGTGAAAATGGTGTTTCAATTGTACCGTTTTTTCACCGCCCCCGCACGTCATTATCATCGCTCTATCTGATTTATTATTTTATCCGCTTCATGATTCTTCCAGATAATAAATCTCCATGGAACCCTGCGGCGAAACGATCCGGTATTCCTCCACACCGCCCCTTTCATAGATATCCTTCTTTTCCGATCTGTCCCTCACCGCCCTCCCCTCTGTAACGGGCAATGGCGGCGCAGTCCTTATCGCCCCTTCCCGATATCGTTATGACAATAATCCGATCCTTTTTCATAGCCGGCGCAATCTTCATGGCATAAGCAACAGCGTGCGCCGACTCAATCGCCGGAATAATGCCCTCCGTCCTTGCCAGATACTCGAAGGCGCATACCGCCTCCTCATCGGTCACCGGCACATACTGCGCCCTGCCGGTATCGTGCAGATACGCATGTTCCGGGCCGATCCCCGGATAATCAAGCCCTGCGGAAATGGAGTACACCGGTGCGATCTGTCCGCACTCATCCTGACAGAAATAAGATTTCATACCGTGGAATATACCTTCCCTGCCGGTGCTGATGGTGGCCGCCGTCTCGATGGTATCAATCCCCCTGCCCGCCGCTTCACAGCCGATCAGTTTTACATCCTTATCCTCCAGAAAATGGTAAAAACTGCCGATGGCATTGGAGCCGCCGCCCACACAGGCAATGACCGCATCCGGCAGCCTGCCCTCTTTTTCAAGAAGCTGCTCTTTGATCTCCTTTGAGATCACCGCCTGAAAATCCCGCACCATGGTCGGAAAAGGATGAGGTCCCATCACCGAACCGAGACAATAATGGGTGTCGCTGCTGCGGGACATCCACTCGCGCATCGTTTCCGAAACCGCATCTTTCAGGGTTGCGGTGCCGCTTTTTACCGAAATCACCTCCGCCCCCAGCAGACGCATACGATACACATTAAGAGCCTGCCTCCTGGTATCTTCCTCCCCCATAAAGACCACGCACTCCATCCCCATCAGCGCCGCCGCCGTTGCCGTCGCCACGCCGTGCTGTCCCGCGCCCGTCTCAGCGATCAGCCGGGTTTTGCCCATCTTTTTTGCAAGGAGCGCCTGCCCTAAGACGTTATTGATCTTGTGGGCGCCGGTATGGTTCAAATCCTCTCTTTTCAGATAGATCTTCGCACCGCCTAAATCCTTCGTCATCTTTTCCGCATAATAAAGCCGGGACGGCCTCCCCGCATACTCATGAAAAAGTTCCTGAAGTTCCCGGTTAAACTCCGGATCGTCCTTATAATGATCGTACGCCTCCTCCAGTTCGATTACCGCATTCATCAGCGTTTCCGGAATATACTGACCGCCATGTATTCCGAAATATCCTTTTTTCTTTGCCATCTTTCCTCTTCCTTTCTCTCTGCCGGGCGTCTTTTGATCCGTTCAGGGACATCGCTCCCCGGGCATAAAAAAACGCCCCGGACAGATATTTTTTATCTGTCAAGGACGAATCACGTACACATTCCCGGTACGACACTATCCGCGGTGCCACCTTGCATTCACGGGCAGAACCCGTGCACTTTACAGGATACCAACATATCCCGGACAACTGACGTATGCCCTCACGTTGCAGAATACTCTGTGAAATCGAACTTTGTACTTTTCACATTTGACTGCACCCTCCGCGGTCCATTTGACAACCTGTTTCTCATAAGGATTCCCGGTTCTGTTTTACTGACTTTCCCTTTTCCGGTCACCCGCCCGGATCTCAGCATCCCGGACTCTCTGTAAAGGCATAATTGCCGTTATCTCCGCTTCATCGGTTTGACATATTAAATTTTTTCAATGTTACCACTCATCCCGTTTTCTGTCAAGTCATTTTTACGGCATCCGCCCCACCAAAGGAGCAGAAAATGACCGGAACCGGTACGATCACCAGCCCCGGCCACTTTTCATTTTTCATCTCTTACTAGCTTCCATTCGCCCGCTCCGGCGGGCACTCAAATTCGTGCGGAGAATGCCGCATTTCAGGCATTCTCCTGTGTGAGACTTAGTACTTCTTAACGAAGCAGCCTCTGCTGCTGAGTTCTAGAAGTACTTCTCACACTATTCTTCACAGGCGCCTTCTCCTGTTCTAGCATAGAAGGTCAACAGATATAATCCGCACAGGCCCACCGCCGCGTAAATGATACGCGAAATCCAGTTAAATCCAAATATAAATTCCACCAGATTAAAATTGAAAAATCCGATAAGCCCCCAGTTTAAGGCGCCGATTATACCGATCGTTAAAGCAATTATATTCAGTGCTTTCATTTATAATAACCCCCTTGTCTTTTCAATTGTAAACTGTCTTAACAACTTAAAGACCATATATAATCTGCCCCGAAAACACAAAAATTATTCCCGCATTAAAAATATGATTTTTTTACCAAATAAAAAAACTACCAGCAATTACCGCATTCTCTGTTATTCAGATTCGGATCGATCAAAATCGAACGCTCTTTTGCTTCCTCATAAGAATCAAAATAAATGGGTTCCGTCATTGCACTATCCGAATCGCCGGTAGCCGGGCATTCCCCCGTAATATGTATTTTCCCGTTTCCCCCGTTGACCGCATAGGCGCCTCTTCCTGTCAGCGCTTCGCTCTCCCCGGCCGCCTCATCATCCTGACTGCTCTCGCCGGTGGCATAATCTATCAAAACACCCGGCTGAACATTATAACAGAACACGTTAAACAAAATACCCTCTCCGTCATCCTCAACAGACTTTGCCTCCATCAACACGCCGTCCGCCACCAGATTATCTCCGTCAAACAACGGCGTCACCCGGTACATCACATGGTTTCCGGTCTCCTTCACATAATCCGCCACCATGTTTTCAAAGGGCAGCATCCCCTCCACATTCATGTATCTGGTTCCCGTGATCAGATTTTTTTCATTGGCATTCTCCCCCGTCAGCTGAAAACCCAGCAGATGACAGCGGTTATAAAGATAATTCCCATCCACGATCCCCTCATATTTGACCGTATGCCAGCCTGTGGGCTTTACACTGCCGATATTTTCCCTGTCCTCAGTGGGCATAATATCCTGCCCGACGCTTGCCATACAGGCGCCGCACCGCCCAAGCGAATCCAGTTCCGCATAATACTCAAAGGAAACATCGGTCAGTTCATCATCGGAAAAATACGGAATATTTTCGTTCACCACCGTGTACGCATCTCCCGTGTACACCGGCACATCTATGTAGGTGATCTCTTCCGCCGCCTGATCTAAAACGCTGCGCGCTCCTTTGTCAGCACTTTCCGCCGCCTCTTTGGTCCGCTCGGAGACACTCTCATCCTCATCGCTGCTCTCCCATCCTCCTTCGTCCTCCTGCAGCGCTTCCTCCTGTCCGTTCTCATCCGCCTGCAGCACTTCCTCCTGTCCGTTCACCGCCGCATCCCCTGCGCCGCAGCCGGCAAGGATAAAGCAGAGAATCAGAACAATCCATGCATTCCGAAGCCTTTTCATTTCTCTCTCCTCCATACTTCCATTGTTATTTTATCATGCGAGTTTCCCTGAAATTCTTCCGTTTCCACGCAGGTAAATCCGTGATCCCAGGGCAGAAAATCCAGCCGGAAGTCACAGGGGTATTTTCTGTTCCATTTGAACAGGATCATCTCCTCCACCCTGTCCGCCGCCCCGCAGATCCCCACGTTCTCAACAAAACAATATTCGCCCTCTTCCGCTTTGCAGAGAAAATCCTCATCCACACAGATGTCTCTCTCCACATCCTGAAACTGTCCCTGAGAATAGTTGTTCATCCACAGTTTGACGCCCGCAGTGAGTTCCGTAATCTTTTCCCTGACAACGATATCCCTGCTCTGCCTTCTTCGATTGAACATCAAGCCGTTGTTATCATCCAGTGTAAGTAATATTTTCATGTCTCTTTTGCGCTTCCCCCCTATTCCTCTAAATATGATTCCGTAATGGTGCGGACTTTTTGCTTCCATATCCTCTGCGCCATAACGCTCTGCCAATATGAAGCCTTTTATAAATACCGTCTTATCAGTACTATTATAGACTGCATTTCCGTAAAAATCCAATACCTCTTTTTGAATTACTTCCTGTAAGGCAAAGCGGCGGAATAGTCAACATCTACGCCGCCGCTCTGTTATAATTTTTTATCTGCCCGTTAAACCGGAATCTCTCAGGTTAACAATGGTAAGATCATCTTTTCCAATTCCCGTTTTCTTTCTAATACCGTTTCATCACCGCACTCATCAAAAACAGGAAATCTGCCGGTCTGCCCATCTTTTTCCGGTACTTCCGGCATATCTTTTCCACTCAATATTTTATGTATCAGCCCTACGGTATCAGAGGGTACCGATCCGATTGCGTCATTGATAAACTGATACGTCATATCATCTTTTATTAAGAGATATATATTAACAAATAATCCAAACCTGATACCTTTTTCCGGAACCTTATTCAAATTTGAAAAAAGAAACACAACGCCCTCCTGCTGATAATGCCGAACAATGTTATGAATAATTTTTGTTATGGTTTCCATAAATGAAGGCTGACAACAGGAATCATCCAACATTTCCAGAAAGGAAAGAATATCGTTTAAAGAAAATTGCTCCGGTTGCTCTAAAAATTCATCTCTAATGGAATAATAATCATCTGCCGTGTCCATGTCATCGCCATCTTCATCAAAAAGAGGAATATTTTCCGTATGAACGCCATCAAGAAAATCCATTTTTTCTTTTAATGTCATAGATTCATATGTACCGGCTTCATAATCCTTATACCGTTCCACGATTTTTAAATATTCATCATGTGATTCTGTTTTTTGATATGACATATTTTTATCCCCCTGTCAATTTTCAATTTTTCGGCTTTTTACCGGAATGAATACTCTTTGTTTCTATAAGGAAATACAAAATACTCCTCCATTGTAATTACAGATGAGACAAATTTTTTATCATTGTCATATCCATACTTAAAAAAGCCTTTTACTTTTTCATAATATTGCGGATTATTAATATCCTTCTCAATAAAATATATAAAAGGTGCCGTATCGACAAATGCCTTTTTAAAGTCTATCATTCTCGCGCATCTCCTTCATATATTCATCAACATTTTTCCCTCTCTCACTTGGAAGAGCAAAACTATCCCAATCAACAGATGCCCTCTTTGCTTTCTTTTGTGGATAGTCTAATAATGTAACAACAACTTCTGCCCCATCATATTCCCTTATATCATCGTCTGCAATAACAACGGTATTTCCTTGTATAATTCCTTTTACTGCTGCCAACATAATAATATCTTCCTCCTATATGCTACTCTGTCTGAAAGATGCCATAAAGTTTTTCCTGCTTTATAATACTATAATCGTTCCTCTCATTTCTATTTGTAGTATAACATTTCTCGCCATCTTATACAATCAACACTGACAAAAAATTTCCACCAGTTTTTTCAGAATTGCGTACCCGTTAAAAATAGATTATAATTGCACTTACAATCAGGAGTTATGGAGGATTACCTATGTTAGAAATACCCGAAAAAGTTAATTATAAAGAATGGGATAATCATGATTTTATCATTCCGGCAGAACTACAACTAAAAGATAATAGTTTTCTTCATGAAGCTATACAGGTTTTTTATAAAGCGGGAGGATATGACTTTTTTAAGGTTATTAACCCGGAAAAATATGCATCGAAATGGTTGGATTTTGTGGGTGCCCTGTACTCAGATATCGAAGATGGCAAATACAAAACGGATGGCAAATTCCATAAGATTCCCTTGTCTGATAAAGATAGGATATCACTGAAAGAACAAGGCGTTCCGGAATTATTTACAGACAATATTGATGTCCAAATTCAAGGTTTCCAGCATCTCCTTTAGGGGCTCTCTGTTAAAAACAGTCGCAGCTGACAGGGGAGTTTTCGATATATCTGCCGGAATGAGCACTGATAATTCTCCGATCCGAAGCCCTGTTTGAAACAGCAAAAGCAGTCCAAGATTCATGATATCCTGATTCTGCATCAGGTATTCTGTCATGCGCTCTTCTTCATCCAGCATAAAAACACGTTCATTATCTTCATGCTTATTTACAGTAAACTCTTTTTGGGAAAATTCAATATCAGCGACCGTCTGTTTGATGCTGTAGCTAACCAGTCCCTTCTTCTTTGCATATCGGAATATTCCATACAATAAAGTCCGCAGGTTACTATAAGCTTTTCTGGATAATTTTTTATCCCGTATAACATCTTTTAAAAAATCTTCAATTTCAATTTCCGAAATGGTCCTGATCTTCCTGTTCTTAATTTTTGAGAAATTTTGCTCAAAATTTCTTTGATATCTGGTATAAGTGGACTTTTCAATCTCTTCACGGTCAAGGCGTTTTTTGATCCATTCATCAAACACTTCCCTGACTGTAGGAGATTCTATTTTATTTCTGACATATTTAATCACAAGATTTTCTATTTCTATTTTTGAATTACGATAACGTAGCTTTCTGCCTCCTTTCTCATCCGGAATGTAAGTACACCATTTTCCGTTTTTTCCTTCCCATATTTTGTATGGATGTTTTGATAACAGTTCTTCTTTCTTCACTATTTTTAACTCATCCATAAACCAGTCCAGTCGGGACAAGTCTATTTTATCAAAATCTCCCGATGACTTCAATTTATTTATTCCACTCATTATTTCGTCCATGTCCGGTTATTCTCCCAATCTTAAATTCTGATCGGGATTCCGAATGGGTATTGCTGTATATTGGGATATCTTTTTATCTTTTGTATGGAATCCCTGCTTTCTTTCATGCTTCTCTATTATAGTAGCAAATAGCTATTTGATGAGCATTCATAAA
>JAAWOG010000068.1 GCA_022799355.1 Lachnospiraceae bacterium
TTTATCTGTAAGTAACATGAACACATTCTCCATGGTTTTTCTTTATTGTACTTGAAATTTGGAGGTAATGCAAAACTTTTCCGGTTTATCCGGGTTAGGTATGAATGATTCGGCAGAACTTGCGAGAGTAGAAGAGAAAATCAGCAAAGCTAAAGCTATTAAATTATATGAAAGTAAAATTGTTGAAGATTTTGAAGTTGGTAAATTTTCCGGACTTGCTAAAATTCACAAATTTTTGTTTGATGAATTATACGATTTTGCCGGAAAAATAAGAACGAAAAATATTGCAAAAGGAAACTTCAGATTTGTTCCTGTAATGTATTTGGAGGCTGCATTAAAACATATTGATGAGATGCCGCAATCTACATTTGATGAGATCATTGAAAAATATGTGGAAATGAATGTAGCTCATCCTTTTAGGGAGGGAAACGGAAGAAGTACACGGATATGGCTGGATTTGATTTTAAAAAAGGAATTAAAATCAGTCGTAGATTGGAATAGAGTTGACAAAGAGGACTATTTGCTTGCAATGGAAAGAAGCCCGATTAAAGATGTAGAAATTAAGGTTTTACTGAAGAACGCATTAACAGATCAGATAGACGACAGGGAAGTATACATGAAGGGCATTGATGTAAGTTATTATTATGAGGGATATAATACCTTTAAGACAGAGGAATTGTAGGATAAATATGGCTTGATTGATGGGAGAATATATTATATGGCTCCATCAAACAATTGGAGGGATTGGTATGGAATATGCAAAATATTATGATATTGGTTTAAATTTATTTTGTAAGCAGTTTCCTGAACCGGAAAAAATAATTGAGGAAGCAAAAGAAAATGAGATATGTTGTATTTTGACCGGGACAGATATAAAAGAAGATAAGAAAATTAATGATTTTGTAAAAACACATGACGCTTTTGGAACGGCAGGAATACATCCTCATAATGCGGATCGGGCAAAACAGGAGGACTTTCAGTTTATAGAACAAATTTTGACACAAAATGATAAACTGGTAGCCGTAGGGGAATGCGGCCTGGATTATGATAGAATGTTTTCTGCTAAAGAGAACCAGATAAGGTGTCTTGAAAAGCATATTGTTCTTGCAGAAAAGTTAAACAAACCATTGTTTCTTCATGAGCGTAGTGCGACAGATGATTTTATAAAGAGATTT
The DNA here is from genome assembly GCA_022799355.1 of Lachnospiraceae bacterium. GTDB lineage: Bacteria > Bacillota > Clostridia > Lachnospirales > Lachnospiraceae > 1XD8-76. The sequence goes on from JAAWOG010000068.1 coordinate 1,176, forward strand.
AAAAATCATTTAGATATTTGCAAGAAATCTGTAGTTCATTGTTTTACCGGTAATAAAGCAACACTGGACAGATATCTTTCGATGGGATTTTCCATTGGTATCACGGGATGGATCTGTGATGATCGTCGTGCGAAAGAGCTGCGGGATGCAGTGCATATTATCCCATTGGATCGTATTTTAGTCGAAACGGATGCACCGTATCTGACGCCTAAAAATGTGCCGGGATTGAACAGAACGAATGTGCCGCAGAATATCAAATATGTAGTAAGAGATTTGGCGAAATATATGAAAGTGGAAGAAAATGTCCTGATTGAAAATGCCAGGAAAAATACTATAAGAATTTTTGCTATTTAAAATGGTCAATAAAAGCAACGGAGTATAGGAAAGAGATAATAGATTCGGGCAATGAAAGGCTGGTTTAATTGGAGGTGGCTCAATGACAGAGAAAAACGTATATGAAATTATGCATATGGACAGAAGAGTTGCTAAGATAAATGAGTCCGGACAATGCAAAATATATTATAAGTCATTTATGCCATATAATTTGTATTTGGAAGAAGCGGAAGATATTGATACGTTAGTCAATAACATTACGAATTTCAATTACTGGTGTGCAACAAGGATTCTTACTTTAGACAGAAAGTATGCAAAAGAAATATTAAATAGCATAGGAATGTTACAGGCGGTTACGGACAAAGAAAGAGCAAAAATTGCACTCTCATACAGATGTGCTTCATTAACAGATGTTTTTTGGGTAAAACGAAAGAAAGAAAAGATTTTATTCAGAGATGTTAATTTGTATGAAAATCATCTGGATAACACATTTATAGACATTGCGTTAAGAGGAAAACAGTATACGGTACAAAATGAATCCTTAGCGAGAGACTTATCAACTAACGGATGTTTTCCCAAAGCCTGGCAGAGAATGACTGATGGGTTTAGGCTTTTGAAAGATGGCGGTGCAGAAGTGGTTGAAAGAGAACTGCTTGCCAGTCAAATATGTAGATGTTTTGATGTTTCACAGGTATTATATGAGAGGGATTATTTTGACGGAGAAAAAGTCAGCGTAAGTAGTAATATTACATCAAAAGAATATTCCATTGTTTCTATGGAAGCATTTGAGGTATATGCGGCGAACCATAGCAGGAATACAAAAAAATATATTCTTTCTTTAGATAAACATAATTATTATATGATGAATATTGTCGATTATCTTATTGGAAATACGGACAGGCATTGGGGAAACTGGGGAGTATTAGTTCGTAATTCCAATAATAAACCGGTAAGGTTATATGATTTAATGGATTTTAATCAGGCTTTTCGGTCCTATGATAATTTAGATGGTTCTAATTGCCAGACTATGTTTGGAGACCATGTTAATCAGAAGGAAGCGGCAATCAGGTCTGTTGAAAAAATTGGCTTAAACCAAATAAAAGAAGTAAATGAGACATGTTTTAATGAATTACCTCAGTTCTATCCTATGTTTTGTGAAAGATTGGAATTGTTAAAAACAATAAAAATCTAAATTCCATTATGAATTGAAATCTGTAGTATTTGAGGATCGTATTGTTTGAGAAAGAACAACGGTTTTATTGTCTTTGCAAAAGGCAGGAGAAGCGGATGAAACAAAAACTTTTGATTGTAGATGATGAACCGGGTATTGTAGATATGCTGAAAAGCTATTTTTCGCCGGATTACGAAGTGCTTGGCGCATATTCAGGGAAAGAGGCGTTATCACTGGCGGCGCGTCTGCCGGATCTGATCCTTCTGGATATCAATATGCCGGAGATGGACGGCCTTGGCGTCTGCCGGAAGATCAGGGAATATGTGGCGTGCCCGATCCTGTTTTTAACGGCGCGGGTGGAGTCTTCGGATCAGATTGCGGGATTCCATGCCGGGGCGGACGACTATATTGTAAAGCCTTTTGATCCGGAAGAGCTGCGGGCGCGGATCGAGGCGCATCTAAGGCGGGAGAGGCGCCGCCAAAGCAGCCGCATGGTCCGGTTTTTCGGGGAACTGACGGTGGACTATGGCGCGCGCGTTGTGTCCGTAGCCGGCGAGGAACTCTCTTTTTCGAGACGGGAGTTTGATATCATAGAATTATTGTCCTTACATGCAGGACAGGTTTTCGACAGGGAACGTATTTACGAACGGATATGGGGACCGGACGGAGAGGGAAACAGCGATACCATCATGGAACATGTCAGAAAGATCCGCCTGAGGCTCGCAAAATACACAAAGGAGCAGTATATAGAAACGGTCTGGGGGTGCGGTTATAAATGGAACGGATAAAAAATATGGGACTGAAAAAGGCGTTTTTTCTGCTCTCCTTCTGTGGGCTTTTGGTTTCCATGTGCCTCTTTGCCGTGATCTGGTTTGTCTGTCAGAATCTGATGAACCGGTATCCTTCCGGGGGAATTGTAATCGGGGCGGATGGTCAGATAACGGAGCTTGAAAAACCGACTCACGAGGAGAACAGGATCAGGGAAGTACTGAGCGTGATTCCGTTTTTCTCCGCTCCGGTATGTCCGGTTCTGGGACTGGGCGTATCGGGCATACTGTTTTACAGGTGGAAGCTGAAAAAAGGGCTTGCTCTTTTGCGGGAGGGGACGGAGCGTATCGGGGCGCATGATCTGGATTTTTCCTTTCCGGCGGTGTCAAAGGACGAACTGGGAGAAGTCTGCGGGGCCTTTGAGAGCATGAGAGCGGAACTGCAGAAAACAAACCGGGAACTGTGGAGGCAGAACGAGGAGCGGAAACGGCTGAATGCGGCGTTTGCCCACGATCTGCGAAATCCGGTGACGGTGCTGAAAGGGACGGTCAGGCTGCTGAAAGAGAGCAGGCAGGATGCGCAGGCGATAGAAAGACTGGAGAGCTACACGGCGCGGATCGAGGAATATATAAACGCCATGAGCGGCATACAGAAGCTGGAACAGATGCCGGTGCGGAAAAAAGAAGTTTCCCTGGCGGTTTTGGCGGAGGAACTGCGGGAGAGCGCACAGATGCTCTGCCCGTCCATGGAGATAAAATTTTACGCCCCCGGGACGGGAAAAGCGGTGATGGATCACGGGATGTTTCTGACGGTGGCGGAAAACCTGATTGGGAATGGAGGGCGGTTTGCGGAAAAGAAACTGGAGATTGGGCTGTTTATAAAAGAAGATATGCTGTATCTTCAAGTGGTGGATGACGGACCTGGATTTTCGGACAAGCTTCTGCGGGAGGAGGTGAAACCCTTTCAAAGGGAGGAGGCAGACGGGAACCATTTCGGAATGGGATTATACGGCTGCAGCCTGCTCTGTGCAAAGCACGGCGGGAAATTGCATAGAAAGAACCGGACGGAGGGCGGCGCGGAGGTGACGGCGTCTTTCCATATCATATAAGATTGTGACAAAAATCCTTCCATATAAAGGGAGTTATAAAAAATAAAAGACTTCTTAAACAAAACAAATACAAAAGAGGCATAGCATTTATGCGGTACTGGCGGAAAGGAGGGAATTGATTATGAGTCACGATTTAACAGTATTATACCGGCGCCGAGCGTAGCATGTCGATAGACATGTTATAATGTGACTACTAATTTACAAGGAGCAAGCGAGTATGAAACATAAAGATCACTACAATGATGATTACATTTTCAGTCTTTCTCAAAAGATAGTTTTTGTGATGCCTGACTTTGACGAAAAAGTCTTCTGTAATTCTTTAATTGGCAGGTTGGATGACAAAGAGTTATTTGCAAGGTTTGACTGTATTGTGGATGCTATGCAAGCAAGTATGACGGGCGATTATTCAAAAAATATTCAAGCATTTTTCGATATGCTGGGGCCTGAATTAGAATATCCTGAGGGAATGTTCAATTTCGGGTGGTGGCTATGGCCTATTGGCAGATATGTTGAACGATATGGAAATGAAAATTATATTTTATCACTTTCGTTCTTGAAAGAATTAACAAAAAGATTTACCGGAGAGTATGCTATACGCCCATTACTACAAGCGCATCCCAAAGAGGTCATGGACGAGTTAATAGAATGGACAACCGATAAAAATGTTCATGTTAGACGGCTTGCAAGTGAAGGGGTTAGAATACGGCTGCCATGGTCGCAAAAATTATTTGTTGCATTAGACGAATTTGAAAGATATGCAACCATTCTTACAAAATTAAAAGATGATCCGGAAAGATTTGTTCAAAAAAGTGTAGGGAATAATCTTAATGACTTATATAAAGACGCTCCCGAAAAAGCTGATTTTATTATTTCACAATGGGAGAAAACAGGAAAAAGTAAGGCACAGGATTGGATTATTAAACACGGAAGAAGAAATCAAAAATAGAGAGGAGTTTTCTGTTTCTGGCGCATTAAATGAGTTGGCATTAAATTGTCCACAAGATGATACAGCGGCATCAGAAAGAAAGATTTTCGATACTATATCACAATTAGTCAGTGGCTTTAGGAGAAAGAATTGTTGAGAAAAAGTGAATGGGTTACTGCCCAAAATGCAAAAAGGAAACTCTACAACATTCAGACTGACACCACAGGGCGATTAACGCCCTGTTTGCAAAATAAATTGTAAAAGGGATCAAATCTTGAGCGTTTCTTGAGATTTATAAGGTATACTCTCCTGAAATAAAGCAGGAGGGTTTTTTTATGAACATCGAAGCAAAAGAACTTACCAGAATTTACGGCACGGGAGAGGGACAAATCACCGCCCTTTACCGGGTAAATCTGAACATAGGGCAGGGAGACTTTATTTCCGTGATGGGACCGTCCGGCAGCGGTAAAAGCACATTGCTCCATCTTCTGTCAGGACTGGACCGTCCCACATCCGGAGAGCTGCTGTACGATGGAAAGAACCTGTATGGCCTTGGCGATAAAGAACTGTCTGCCTTTCGGCGCAGGAAGATCGGCTTTGTATTTCAGCAGTTTCATCTGCTGCCGGTTTTGACGGCAAGGGAAAATATTCTGCTGCCGATCCTTCTCGATAAAAAGAAGCCGGATGAGGCGTATATTGACTGGCTCGCAGAGGTACTTGGGTTAGAGGAGAGACTTTCTCATATGCCCCATGAACTCTCCGGCGGGCAGCAGCAGCGGGTGGCGATTGCAAGGGCTCTGGCAGCGGCGCCGGATATTATTTTCGCAGATGAACCAACCGGAAATCTGGATAGTAAAAGCGGCGGGGAGGTCATGGATATGCTGAAACACATGCAGAAAGAAACGGGAACGGCACTGGTCGTCATCACCCATGATGAGAGGATCGCGGCGATGGCACAAAGGCGATTTGATATGGCGGATGGTGTGATTTCACAGGTGTGTACCGACCGGGCAGAAAATCCGGCGATGGAGAGAGGTACACTTTTGCCGGTGCCGAAGGCGGAGGAGGAGAATCGGGAGGTGCCGGGATGAGACGTTATCAGGGATATGCATACAGGGAAATAACAGGGCAGCGGGTGATATCCCTGCTGATCCTGCTTGCCGTTATATTATCCACGGCGATGACCACAGCCGCCGGCTGGTCCATCGGTGTACTTTCGGCCATGCGCCTTCAGCAGGCGGTGACAATCGGAGGAGACCGTTATGCAACGTTTCTGCAGATGGAGGAAGCGCAGGCAAAAAAGCTGGAAAAGGATAGGCGTTTATCTTTTGCGGGGAGATATGTTACCTTGGGCGTGACGGAACTGAGCGATTTTTTGTCGCTGGGGCTGAGCGAATATCAGGAGGATGTGGAGGCGGTTTATCCGTCACTTGCCAGGGTAAAGGAGGGAAGGCTGCCAAAGGCTCCGATGGAGATCGCTCTGCCGGAGCGCGTGCTGGGGTATCTGGGGGCTGAGGGAGAGATCGGAGAGAGGATTTTGCTGGATTTCTCCAAAGCGCTGCGGCACGGGATTGAGACAGAGGAGTATGAAGCTTCGGCGGAGTTTGTGCTGGTGGGGATTCTGGAGGAAAATTATCTGAATGACATCGGCGGCGGCGTGATGGGCATTGTGGGAGAAGGGACGGCAAAAATGCTTCTGCCGGAGCGTTATCTCTATTATAATGTAGATATTCGTACCGGGGACAAAAAGACCTTTCAGGATACGATGGATGAACTGATAGAAGCTTTGTCCGTCCATGAGCTGGATGTGTTGTACAATACGATTTATCTGGACGCGCTGGGGATTGCGTATCAGACGGAAGAAGAGGAAGGGCTTCGTTCGGATCAGGGCTTTTGGCTTCTCTCGGCGGCGGGAGTTACGGTGGGAGCACTGTTTCTTTTGGCGGCGGGACTGGTGGTCGTCAATATCCTGAAAATTGATATTGCCCGAAAAAGAAGTGAGTACGGTGTGCTGAGAGCGATAGGAGCGGGGAGAGGACAGCTTTGCTATCTGGTGCTGCTGCGGATGCTCTTTTTGTGCATACCGGGTATTCCGGCGGGGGCTTTCATAGGGGTACTGTCGGCAAAGGGGATTTTGAAAGCCGCCACAGGGCTGCTCTCACCGGAGATCTTTCTGGTACGGGATGGGGCGGAACTGAGCCGGCTGATAGAAGAAAACGCATCCGGCAGATGGGGATTTTTACTGACAGGCGCCGCTGTTACGCTGCTGTCCATGGTTGGGGCGGCTCTGCCGGCTGCCCGCCATGCGGCGAAGGTGACGCCGGTGGAAGCGATGGCGCAATTTTCGGTAAAGATCCGGCGCAGGAATCGGAAGGCGGCACGGATCAGACATTTTGAGCGGTATTATGCCATGCTCAATTTGAGACGGAATCCGGGGCGGACGGTATGCTGTGTACTCTCGCTGGTGATGAGCATTGCCGTATTTATCACATTGCAGGGCAGTGTTTCTCTGCTGAATGGAGCGGACGCTGCGAAGGGGCACCTGGGAGATTACTCCGTCATAAATGAAGAAGAGGGATTTTCGCCGGATAAGGTGCGGGCGATGGAGGCGGATGAGCAGGTCCTTTCCGTGGCGGCGTTTCAGTTTACCCTTTATGAGTTGGATCAGGACTGCGCTCCCGTCGGTATCGATCTTGAGAAAACACTGAAGCCCGGGGAGACGTTTCAGATCATCGGCATGAATGAGGCATATATGGAGGCGGAGCTCGGGGACTGCCTGACCAAGGAGGAGATGGGGCGGCTAAAAGCAGGAGAGGGCTGTGTGGTCAGAAATCCGCTGCCTCTTATCTTTGATGGGGAGGAGATACCGCGGACCGAAATTCAAGCGGGGGAGGAGATTGCGGCGGCAGGAAAGAAACTGCCTGTGCTGTATACCCTGAATGGATATGACAAATATTTTTCAGTCGGGAATAACGGTTTTGTCAATGGCGTGCAGGTGCTTGTGAATGAGGAACAGTATGCTGAATTGACCGGAAAGGTCAACTATAACGAAATGCTGCTGACGCTTGTAAAAGATGCGGACCGGGATATGTTTGACCAAAAGATCAGAGATCTGGCAGGGAATTTGCCGGGCACTGCCTGGCTATCCTATGAAGATGCGGACAGACAGCTTGCGGAAAGTTTCGAGCAGATCCGTCTGATGGCATGGGGGCTGATTTTGTTCGTGGGCATGATTGGTCTTTTGAATATTGTCAATACGGCCTGCACCAATATTCAGACAAGGATGACGGAGATCGGCATTTGGCGTGCCATCGGTATGAGCAGGGAGAGCCTGTACGGGGTATTTTTATGGGAAAGCGCTTATATAGGGCTGATCGCCGCACTGGCAGGAAGCACTCTGGGGTATCTGGGGCTGCTTTTTGTGGAGGCGGGGACAACGGGCGCCTGGCAGTGGATCGCAGTACCGGTGGTGCCGGTTTTGGAGGCGTCCTTACTGTCCCTGGGAGCCTGCCTGATGGCATCTGTCGTTCCGCTTTTTGGGAATTTGCGTGCCCGCTGAAGCGGGCGAATAGGAGTTTACATGAAATGAAAAGTCATGCCGATGCTCCGGAAACCGCATTTCGCGGTAAAGAAAAAACATTCCGCCGCATGGATATTGTATTTTTCGGAGAGGGAGAGTAAAATAATACCGGGAAGTTGGTGCATCCGAAGGAGATATTATGATCCGCATAGCGATCTGTGACGATGAAACATATATGTCAGATAAGATAAAGAACATGGTTTCCGGTTTTTTCCGCAGAAAAAATGTGGAGACGGAAACGGTATGTTTTTCGGATGGCATGTCATTGCTGAAAGACGGAAAAGAGGCCGATATCGTGTTTTTGGATATTCAGATGCCGGGCATGGACGGGATGGAGACGGCGCGGAGGCTGCGCAGATGCCGGTTTAAAGGGTATCTGATCTTTATAACGGTTTTGCAGGAGCTGGTATTTGACTCCTTTGAAGTACAGGCATATGATTATCTGGTAAAACCGATCGGGGAGAAACGTTTTGAGAGGACGATGGAACGCCTGTTTTTGTCCATGCAAAGTATGGGGGACGGGAATCTGCTGATCCGGAGAGGGTATGAGAGCAGTATCATTTCTTTTAGCGATATTGTTTTTTGCGAGATTATTGACCGGAAAGTATATCTGCACCTGAAATCTTCCGGGGTGACCGATTATTATGAGAGGATTGAAAATCTGGAGAAAAAACTGGATCAGCGGTTTTTCAGATGCCACAGGAGTTATCTGATCAATTTACAATATCTGAAAAGTTACAAAAATATGACCGCCTATATGGAAAATGGGGAGGAAATACCCGTATCACGCCTGCGGGGCAGGGAATTTTCGGAGGTGATCCTGCAGTATATGAAGGGGAATAAAAGGTGGAAGTCTTTTTAGATTTTGTTAACAAATATATTATGGGCGGAATCCAGATATGGACGGAGTTTATCTTTTTTACGGCATTTTTGGGGAAAAGGAGACGGGCTGTCTATGGTATTGTATTTTCGGTGTGCGGGCTGCTGCTGATCGAACCGGTTCAAAGCGGCGGAGCGGCAGATGTTTTTCTCTATACGCTTCTGCTTGCCGGATATGGAATATTTGTGTGCAGGGCGGATTGGGCATCGGCGTTTTTATATGCGGTTATCACGGCGGGTATTATGCAGTTATGTTATGGCGTTGTGAATTTATCACTATATATTTTATATCCTTATGTATTTCCCTTCTGGCAGGAGAAAACGGGGATTCTGTTTATGGTACTGGGATATGCGGCATTTGTGCCGGCAGTGCTGGGGTATCGTGTGATAGCAAAATATTACCGTTATCAGGATGATGTCAGAAACAGGTATGTACTTTTGCTGCTGCTGCCTGTGCTGGTGATCTTTCTGATGGGCAGTTATATTAATTTGAGTATTTATAAAGATGCGGTTACGGTATATGAGGACGGCAGTATTGCGGGGGGAGACCATTATCAGATGCTGATGGTGCAGGTCTTGGGGCTGGCAAGTATGTTCAGTATTTTATCCGCCTGCAAAAAACTGCTGGAAAATTTCCGCCTGAGCACGGAACTGGCACTGCTTTCACAGCAGGAGCGTTATCTGCATCAGTATGTGGAGGAGGCAAGGGAGCAGGGCAAAAAGACAAAGGCATTCCGTCATGATATCAAAAATCATATCATGGTGGTAAAAGAACTGCTGCAAAGCGGGAAGCGGGATCAGGCGCTTTGTTATATAAGCGATCTGGACGGCATGGTGCGGGAGTTGTCTTTTTCCTGCAATACCGGCAATCCGGTGGTGGATATCCTGATCGGGAATAAATTCGGTATGGCAAAGAGCGGCAACATAGATACGGACTGCTCCCTGATTCTGCCATATCCCTGTAAGGTGCGGGACATTGATTTTTGTATTATTTTATCAAATGCGCTGGACAATGCCATCAGCGCCTGCCGGGAGATGGACGATCAGGCGGGGGAGGGCGCATGGGAGAGCGCATGGGAGAGCGAAAGTCGGTTTGCGGAGAAGAAAGATAAAGGGGATCAAAACGGAAGGAAATACATTCATATATCCGGCCGGCATCAGGGGGATTTTATCCTGCTTGAAGTGGAGAACAGCTTCAGCGGGCACGGGACAATTGAGAAAGGAACGGGACTGTCCAATATAGAAGTGGTGGCAAAAAAATATGGCGGGGCGATGAGCGTAAAGTGTCAGGCGGGACGTTTTCTGCTCAGCGTGCTGCTGAATCTGACAGTCTGAGGGGGGAGTTATGCTTTTTACATTATTTCTGACATTTGCAAAGATCGGGTTATTTACGTTTGGAGGCGGATATGCGATGATTTCTCTGATTGAGCATGTCTGTGTGGAGGAAAAAGGCTGGATCACACATGACGATATGATGGACATCACTGTGATCGCGGAATCAACGCCAGGTCCCGTTGCCATCAACTGTTCCACTTATGTGGGATACAAACAGAAGGGTTTTATGGGGGCGGTGGCGGCAACCTTCGGGATGGTTCTGCCGTCTTTTGTGATTATTTATCTGATCTCCATGTGGCTGAACAATCTTCTTGAAATCAGGCTGATCGGTAGTGCGTTTCAGGGGATCAGGATAGCGGTGGGATTTCTTATTCTGGATGCCGGGCTGCGGTTGGGAAAGAAAATGAAGAAAAAGAAGGCGCCCTTTGCCGTTATGCTGGGTTCGGGGGCTGTTATGCTGCTGATCAACCTCTTTTCTTTGCGGATTTCATCCGTGACACTGATTCTGCTTGCCGGGACAGCGGGACTTTTTCTGTCTTTTCTTTCCGGGAAACCTGCTGGGAGAGGAGGGGAAAAGGGATGATCTATGTGGATTTGTTTCTTGGCTTTCTGAAAGTCGGCATGTTTGCCTTTGGCGGCGCCTATGGCGCGATACCGCTGATCCGGGATGTTGTGTTGTCCTATGGCTGGATGGATGATGAGATGGTCACCTATATGATCGCCGTGAGTGAAAGTACGCCGGGACCGATCATGGTCAATCTCGCCACCTATGTTGGCAGCAGTCAGGCGGGACTGCCCGGCGCCATAGCGGCGACCTTTGCGGTGGTCCTTCCCTCCTTTGTGATTATCCTGCTGATTCTGTCGGTTTTGAAATCCCTGTTTCAGCACCGGTATGTGCAGGCGTTTTTGCAGGGCGTAAAACCCTGTGTGATTGGGATCATCCTGGGGACAGGCTGCTATATGATACTGGATAACTGCATGGCGGAACGAAAGCTTAGGGGTGTTTGGGCAGTTGACGGGAAAGCGCTTTTTATCACGGCAGTGCTGGGCATCCTTTATTTCGGATCGGGAAAGCTGCTGAAAAAGAAAATATCACCGTTTGTGCTGATACTGCTTGCCGCCTGTATGGGGATGGCGGTATATAGTACGGGGGTACTTTAGAAAGCGGAACGTTTCATAACCGGTTGGTTTCATCTGTCACTTCGCGGCAACCTGAAAACATCCTGCGTCAAATCGGTTTATCTTTCTTTGAGGGGGGACGAAATGTAAGATGCAGGCAGCAGCCCTGGGATAAGAACCGCGCAAAAGCGGAAAAGAAACTGCGCGGGCAGATAAAGCGATGCAGCCTGACATGAAACATATCAGGAGGATTGGCAATGGAACTTCATGGAAAGTATGATGTTGGAAGAACGGATTACGGAGAGCGCTGGATGGCGCAGCAGGCCCTGAAGGAGGCGGAGAGAGCAAAGAGAGAGAAGGAAGCGGAAGGGGCGGATGGCGCAAAGAAAGCCGGAGGAATCGGAGAAGCAAAAAGGGCGGAAAAAGCGGAACATGTGAGCGAGGCATCTGGTAAAACGCCGGTTTTGCAGGATGAATACATCAGCGAAGAGAGATCCGGCAGGGAGATCAAGGGCATCTACCGGCGGGGGCAGGATGAAAACGGCAATCCGAAAATTCTCTATGATGATCCGAAGAAAACGGAAGAAAAATGTATCGGAAACACGGATTCGGTGGACCGGGAGATCAGAGGGCTGAAAGAGAAAGTAAAACAATTAAAACAGCAGATCAGGGCAGCCGGCGGAGATGAGAAAAAAGTGCGGGAGTTAGAGCAGAAACTGGCGCAGGCGGAAGGCGAGCTCGGCAGGAAGGATAACGATACATACAGGAAACAGCATATGGATATTGTCAATGGATAAAAATTGCCGCCATCCCTTTTTTCGGGTGGCGGCAATTTTTATGTCAAAAGTGAAAAAATCGCGTACTGTGTGATCAAAGGCACATATTATTTGTCGTTAATTTCATCTACAACAATAAAATTTACTTCGTTTTCATATACTCTGCGGTCTATGTTATGGGGCAGGGTGTCGGTGATTAAATAATCGATCACGCCGGTAAAATCGGCAGCCTTTCCAATAAAAGACTCGTTAAATTTTGTATGATCGGCCAGAACAAATTTTTGTTTGGAAGCTTTTAAAATTTCCTGTTTTAATCCGCAGTCATTCAGATTGGGATCTGAATATCCGTAAGAATGGTCAATTCCTGATATCCCGATAAAGCATTTATCACTTCTTATATCATGAAATAATTTGTTTGTAAGAACCCCGTAAGTACAATCCATGGAAACATTGATTTCACCGCCAATAAAAATAAGCCGTATCCCCTTTCCGGAAGCAAGGAGTGAGGTAAGCCGAAGGGAATTTGTGATGATGGTCAGATTATGGAAAGGTTTTTCAAGGATTAGTTTTGCAAGTTCGTATACCGTTGTGGACCTGTCCAAAATAAGGGTATCATCATTATCGATGTACTGATAAGCGTGCCTTGCAATTGCTTTTTTTTCCTGTATGCAGGATGTCTGAAGCTGGTATTGGGGTATAAGTTTGTTGGCAGGAGCGATGGAAATAGCTCCTCCATGGATTCTGCGGAGGTACTTCTGTGCCTGCAGTTCTTCCAGGTCTTTGCGTATGGTTACCTCGGTCGCATTCAGTAAATGGCTCAGTTCGCTTACTTTGATCAGTTTATTTGAATTTACAAGTTCGATAATCTTGTTTTTCCGTTCTTCTGCTAACATCAATATGCTTCCTCCATGTGGACTTTTCGATTATCTTTTGGCTTTGGAAAATATCCGGTATAAAAATCTGCTTATGGGGATAAGCACAGTATAGCATCTAAATTGTTTGAACACAATAATAATAAATAAAAAACAAAAAATACTGAAAATATAAACATGTTTCGCCCGAAAGTTCATTAAGCCTCAGAGGATGTCCGGAATGGCGGTATGGGCTGTACCGATTTCTTTATCTATATAAATTCGTAAATTTTCCATTTGAAAACGAAAAAATAAAATAATAAACAAAAATAAATATAGGATTTTGTACAGAATAACGAAAATAAAAAATAGATATCGAAAGTATTGCGAAAATAATCGAAAGATGTTATAGTAAAAATCGAAAATAATCGAATAAAAAAGAAAAGGCAAAAGTAAAAATGGAAGAACTCATATTTAAAAACGAAAATCAGCGGTGCCTGGATGAAGTGCTCCGGGGAATTATGGCGGCGCAGCCCGGAAAATTCCGACGAATGGAAGATGAATTCAGTTATACCCTGTTGAAAAAAATCCTGAGGGATGACAAGGTACGGATTTTGGTAAGCGGCGGGGGCGGAAGAGGACCGTTCTTTGAAGGGCTTGTGGGAGAAGGTATGGCTGATGCCATGGTCAGCGGAGAGTTCGATTGTGCGCCGAATGCCTATATGATTTATCGGACGGCGAAAGAGATAGATTGCGGAAAGGGTGTTCTACTGCTGACAAATAATTATATGGGAGATTATTTAAACAATGATATGGCACAGGAACTGCTTGAAGCCGAGGGAATTTCTTCCAGGGTATGCTACGCAAGCGACGATGTGTACAGTGCCGGAGGAGAGCCGAAGGAGTGCCGTGGAGGGCTGTGCGGAATTTCTTTTATGATGAAAACGGCTTCTGCGGCGGCAAAAGCAGGGGCGTCTCTTGAGGAGGTATACAAAATCGCGGAGAAGGCCAACAGGAGAACCCGGTCTTTATCGCTTTTATACAACAGGGAGGAAAACCAAATAGAATTTGGCAGGGGGTTTTCAGGAGAAAGAGCGGCGGAATATATGGCGTATTGTGATACGGATATTATTGCGGAAAAGGCGGCGGAGGTTCTTTTGAAGGAGCTGGAGAAATATGAAAGCGATACGGTCCATGTGATGATTAACCGGATGCTGTATATGTCTTATGCGGAGGGATATATTATGCTGAATGCGTTCAGAAAGGCGCTGGAAAAACGAAAGCGAAGCATTGGAATATGCACGGCGGGAAATTATTTGGATGTATATCATGCCAACGGATGTATTGTGAGTCTGATAGCGGCAGATGAGGAACTGGGAAAGTACATGAAGTATGTCAATGGATTTGATTTTGCGATTTGAGGTGGCCTATGAAGAAAATCTATGTAAAGGAGATGCGGAGGTTGCTGCTGTGTGCGGCGGATAAGATTATTGAGAAGGAACCTTATCTGACGGAACTTGATATGGCTATCGGGGACGGAGATCATGGAACCGGAATGAAAAGAGGATTTACGGCGTTAAAAAAAATGCTGGAGTGCGAAGAGTTCCGGGAAATGGATACATTATGCAAGGCTGTGGGAGTAGAGCTGCTTAAAAGCATGGGGGGTGCATCCGGTGTGATTTTCGGCACCATGTTTCTGGGAGGGATCAGGTACCTGCCCCATGAGCCATATGCCGATTGCAGCCAGTTGGTTCAGTGGCTTTCGGAAGGTGAGGCGTCTGTTGAGCGGAGAGGAAAAACGAAACCCGGACAAAAAACCATGTTGGATGCCCTTATGCCGGCAGTGACTGCGATGGGACGATCATGCCGCTCCTCGGATGATATTGTCAGGATGCTGCAGGCCGGCAGTGAGGGAGCAATTCAGGGCATGGAAGAGAGTAAGGGAATGCGGTCCCGGGCGGGGCGCAGCAAAAATTTCCGGGAAGAAACGATTGGACTGCCGGATCCGGGAGCGGTGTCTACAAGCCTTATTTTTGAGGCATTTGCAGAAGAGATTAAGAAATGTGAGGGAAAAGAGCGATGAAAAAAATCATGAATGATCCGAACCATTTTGTTCCGGAAGTTATGGAAGGGATTTTGATGGCATACGGAGACAGAATTAAGTTTTTGGATGAGGACAAGAAGATCCTGGTACGAAATGCTCCGGCCAGGAAGGGAAAGGTAGGGATCGTGACTGCCGGCGGAAGCGGCCATCTCCCCGTTTTTCTTGGTTATGTGGGTGATGGAATGCTGGACGGCTGCGCGGTAGGCGATGTATTTGCGTCTCCCTCAGCAAAAAAAATGGAGGAAATGATACGCTATGCGGACCAGGGGAGCGGAGTGCTTTGTCTTTATGGGAATTATGGGGGAGACGTCATGAATTTTGAGATGGCGTGTGAAAACGTAATGTTCGATGACATGGAGACAATGCAGGTTTTGGTCAAAGATGATGTGGCTTCGAGGCCCATAACGGAAGCGGAACACAGAAGAGGTGTGGCGGGAATGGTATATGCCTTTAAGATCGCGGGAGCTGCGGCAGATGATATGTGTTCTTTAAAAGAGGTGGCGGAAATAACACAGGAGGCTCTTGACCGTATACGGACAATGGGATTTGCACTGTCTCCCTGTATTGTGCCGAAGGCGGGAAAGGCAACATTTGAGATTGGAGAAGATGAACTCGAACTCGGGATGGGTATCCATGGAGAACCGGGAATTGAGGTGTGCGGCATGATGGAGGCGGACCGGATTGCAGACAAAGTACTTGATAAAATCCTGGAGGACATGCCTCTTGTGGATGGGGATGAAGTTTCAGTTATGATAAACGGTCTGGGTGCGACACCGCTGGAAGAACTTTTCCTTTTATATA
This sequence comes from Lachnospiraceae bacterium, assembly GCA_022799355.1. Taxonomy (GTDB): domain Bacteria; phylum Bacillota; class Clostridia; order Lachnospirales; family Lachnospiraceae; genus 1XD8-76. Next base: position 16,926 of record JAAWOG010000068.1, read on the forward strand.
GAAGAGTATACCGGCGGCTGAGCAAAAGGGGAATTTCCGTGTATATGCCGCATATAGGAGAATTTGCCACATCGATGGAGATGGCGGGAGCGTCAATTACGATATTTAAACTGAATGAGAGGCTCAGAAAGTATTTAAGAGTCCCCGCCAACACGCCATTTTATACAAATCTGAATAAATAAAGCGAAAGGGAAATTATGAACTTAGAAACTTTGAGGGAAAGTATTGCGGCAATAAGCAGTGCTATGGATGATAAGGAAGCATATCTGATTAAACTGGATGCCAGATTTGGAGACGGTGATCTGGGAATGTCCATGAAGCAGGGGTTTAAAAGGCTGAAAGAGTGCGTGGAAGAGACGGATGAAAAAGATCTGGGACGTCTGTTTAAATATTGTTCGGCAGAATTGAATGAGGCGGCGCCTTCTACTCTTGGAACGATTATTTCATTTGGACTGATGGGAATGGCGAAATATCTGAAGGGGAAAGAAGAGACAGATATGAAAGAAACGGCACAGGCAATGTGTGCGGGAGTTCGGATGATCATGGATAAGGCAAAATCCAAACCGGGTGATAAAACAATTTTGGACAGTTTATATCCGGCGGCGGAGGCGTTGCTGAAACATGCGGATCAGGGTGCAGCGGCATGGGATGCGGCATATGAGGCAGCTTATGACGGAATGGAAAATACCAGAAATATGAAAGGAATGCATGGAAGGATCGCCTACTACGGAGAAAAAACGATAGGAGAAATAGACGGAGGCGCAGCGGCGGGGATGTTGATTTTTAAGGCCCTGAAAGAAAAATGGGGCGGGTGTTAAAGGCATATGGAGTTTGACAATGCGGCCGCACAATATAAGAATCGAAAGAGACAACGGAGGAAAATACAATGGGATTAGAAAGAGTAAGCAAAATATTAAAAATAGCGGATGAAGCCAATACATCGGTGATTGCGTTTAACTGTATCAATTACGATATGGCTTATTCCGTAGTTACCGTAGCGGAGGAAGTAAAGAAACCGGTGGTGATCATGCTTTACCCGGAACATAATTATGGATTCAACAATACCGATTTGAGAGGATTTGCAGAAATGGTAAAATCCCTTGCATCGAAGGTGACCGTACCGATCGGGCTGCATCTGGACCACAGCAGTGATTTTAACTATATTATGAATGCGATAAAAGAGGGATTTACTTCCGTTATGTTTGACGGCTCCATGCTGCCGCTGGAGGAAAATATCAGGCTTTCCAAAAAGGTTGTGGAGGTTGCCCATACTTTTGGCGTAGATGTGGAGGCGGAGCTGGGAAGAGTTGGATTTGCAGCGGATTCGGATGAAGAAAATCCGGATATGTATACCAGACCGGAAGTGGCCGCAGAATTTTGCAGAAAGACAGGGGTGGATTCTGTGGCGGTGGCAATCGGCAGCGCTCATGGAGTGTACCTGGAAGTGCCAAAGCTGGATTTAGAGCGTTTGGAAGAGATAAATAAGGCTACGGAAAAACCGCTGGTACTGCATGGAGGAAGCGGGATTCCGAATAATCAACTGGAAGCGGCATTTACGAAAGGAATCAATAAATTCAATGTGGGAACGGAATTTTTCCAACTGTATTATGACTCCGTGTTTGAGTATATGAAAGCTCATGAAGGAGAGAAAAATGTAAATCTGCTTTTTGAAATGTCAAATTATGTGCAGAATAGATTAATGGACTATTTAAGGGAAAAAATGAAATTATCGAAATGTTAGATAAGTAAATTGCCCCTGGTTGAGAAAGGCGCCTTTTGAAAGCAGGGGGAAATAATATAAAAGTCCAGCTAAGAAATGTCAATAGGTAAAATAAAAAATGTTTAAAAAGTTTTTATCAAGTAGTTGATGTAAAAAAGGGTAACTTTAATAAGCCCAT
>JAAWOG010000069.1 GCA_022799355.1 Lachnospiraceae bacterium
GGTAAACTGTCCGCTCAGGAGAGATGGGAAAGCTGGACCAGTATCTTCTGCAAAGGGAACTTGATAATATTTAAAAATGTGATATGCTTATATAATTGTGTATTTGCTGTGACGGGCTGCGTTTTGTTTCGGATGCGGTCCGGGAGGCAACGGTTTTATGACATAAGCTTGAGCAGGAGAGGATAATAATGAAGAACCAGTATAACAGGACGATAACAGCCTGCTTTGTGGGGTATATCGTACAGGCCATTGTAAACAATTTTGTACCGCTATTATTTCTGACATTTCAGAGGAGTTACCAGATTCCGCTTTCCCAGATCACGCTGCTGGTGACGTTCAACTTCGGCATACAGCTTCTGGTGGATATTCTGTCGGTGGGGTTTGTGGACAGGATCGGCTATCGTGCTTCCATGCTAATCGCCCATGTTATGGCGGCGGCAGGGCTGGTCTGCCTGACAATTCTGCCGGAGCTTATGCCCAATCCCTTTTGGGGCATTTTGATGGCGGTGATGGTATATGCCGTGGGAGGCGGGCTTTTGGAGGTTTTGGTGAGCCCGGTGGTGGAGGCGTGCCCTTCCGATAATAAGGAGAAGGCAATGAGTATGCTGCATTCTTTTTACTGTTGGGGGCATGTGGGCGTTGTGCTGTTATCCACGCTGTTTTTTAAAGTCTTTGGGATTGACAACTGGAAGGTACTGGCGCTTATCTGGGCGGTGGTTCCGCTGGGAAATGCCCTTGTGTTTACCAGGGTGCCGATGGCGACATTGATGGAAGAGGGGGAAAAGGGGCTTGGCCTGAAGGAGCTGTTTGGTATCAGATTGTTCTGGGTTTTGCTGATTATGATGATCTGCGCGGGGGCAAGCGAGCAGGCGGTGAGCCAGTGGGCGTCTGTTTTTGCAGAGAAAGGGCTGGGCATTTCCAAGACGGCGGGAGATCTGGCAGGGCCTATGGCGTTCGGTATCCTGATGGGGATATCGAGGGCGTTTTATGGAAAATACGGCGACCGGATCCATCTGGAGCGGTTTATGATATATAGCTGCATGCTTTGCATTTTATCCTATCTCGGGATATCGCTTCTGCCCTTTCCGCTGCTTTCTCTGGCGGCATGTGCAATCTGCGGGCTTTCGGTGGGGATTATGTGGCCCGGTACTTTCAGCAAGGCATCGGCGGCGCTGCCAAAGGGCGGGACGGCTCTGTTTGCGCTTCTGGCGTTAGGCGGAGATGTGGGGTGTTCCGGAGGCCCTACGCTGGTGGGGGCTGTGTCCAGTGCGCTGGGTGATGAACTGAAAATGGGCGTTTTGGCGGGTGTTGTATTCCCGGTGGTGCTGCTTGCGGGGATATTGCTTTGCAGGAGAGAGGGCGGCAGTGAGCGGTGAATACATTGCGGACCGGGGTTCTGTGTTGTCATTAGAGGAAAGAAAGGAAATCGGGGCAGCGGTTAAGTGGTTGGAGGGGGTTCTTTTATGTGGGGGATATGTCTCGACAGCGAAGCTTTTGAAGGTGGGCTATTCCAGGCGGTTGTTCAATACAAGACAGACGATCATAAAGCTTTAGTTATATTGCCTGAAGCGAATTATGAGTTGGAAATAAAAAGAATCAGGGAGTTGCCGGCGCCTCCCCGGTTTGTTTATGGGCAACAGGTTTCGCCCTGCAACCATCCCGATATGACGGGCGTAATTATAGGGATTCGCTGGCATTTCAAGCGTAATTGCTGTTTTTACACCATTAGCGTCAATGGGAAAAAGAAAAGCAAACGATACTTTGATGATGATCTGATTTCCGCGATAGATAAAACGGCAATGATTGACAGGCAAAAAATATAGTATACCGGTCTTTTTGGCAGATTCCTTACGCTGTTATATTTTATTGTTCCCTGTTCTTTTTAATATGTCTATACGGTTCCGTATCCACCACATTTGGGGAGTGCATTACGATTGACGGGCGCACTTCACGCGGTGTTGCAGGCAGTGATCCGACCGTATCCGTGAAAACAGAAACCCAAAACGGAAATATCGAGGTTTCTTTTTTTGACTTTTTGTGAAATTTCCTGTTGACAAATTGTTATTACTGTATATAATGATATATATACAGCATGCGCAGATGTAAAAGGATCATCTCTTTTCGCAGTAAATGAGGCTGGCTGCCATATAAAGCGTAAAAGTATTTGATGATCCGATGGAGGAAGGATGAAAATTATTTTATCAAATCAGTCCGAAAAGCCGATCTATTTGCAGATCAAGGAGCAGCTTGAGGAGCAGATTCTGAGCGGGGAGGTTCCGCAGGATACGGTACTGCCATCTATCCGGAAGATGGCATCGGACCTGGCAGTGAGTGTGATCACGACAACGAGGGCTTATAAGGAACTGGAAGCGGACGGTTTTATAACGACGGTGCCGGGAAAAGGGTGCATCGTTCTTGCACCTGATAACCACATTCTCCGGGAGCAGTATTTGAGGCGGATGGAAGAAGGATTTATGCAGGCGGCGGCAGCGGCGAAGAAGCTGCAGATGCCTCTGAAAGAGGCACAGGAGATTTTTGAGACGATCTGGGAAATATAAGAAAAGCGGGATAGGCTGTTCTGGCAGATTGAAACAGCCAAAGAGCGCGGAAACGAGGTATATGATGACAGATAACAGAGGATATTCAGGAGAGGTACCGGTGCTGGAAGTGAAGAATCTTTCCAAACAATATAGAGGATTTTTGCTGGATAAGATCTCTTTCGTATTGCCGAAGGGTTACATTATGGGCTATGTGGGACCGAACGGCGCAGGGAAGAGCACCACACTGGGGCTGATCACCCAAACCCGCAGGGCGGAGGAAGGGGAGGTGCTCCTGGATGGAAAACGATATGAGGAAGATCCGATTTTATATAAGGAAAAGATAGGATATGTCAGCAGTATATGCTACTTTCCGCCGACAATGAAAGTGAAGGATGCGGCGCTTTTGTTAAAACAGTTTTACCCGACCTTCTCAAAAGATAAATTTTATCACCTTATAAGAGAGTGGAACCTGCCGGAAAATAAAAAATTTTCCACGTTTTCCACAGGCATGACGGTAAAGCTGATGTTTGCGGCAGTGCTGGCAAGAAAGACACGGCTTTTGATACTGGATGAGGCGACAAACGGGTTGGATGTGCTGTTTCGGGAGGAAATCTTAACCCTTTTACAGCATTATATCGAAGACGGTGAACACAGTGTCCTGTTTGCCACACATATCATAGACGATCTGGAACAGATCGCGGACTATATTGTGATGGTAGAGGACGGGAGAGTGCTCCTGCAGGATACAAAGGAAGCGCTGACGGAGAACTATATTCTCATAAAAGGGGAGGAGACGCTGCTTGCAAGAGAGGATATTGCAAGGTACCTGCTGGGCGTAAAACGCTCCGCCTACGGATTCTCCGCCCTGATCCCCTCCGACAATGCGGCTCTTTTGCCTGCCGGAACGGTCATGGAGAAACCCACAATAAGCCAGATGATGAGCTATCTGATGAAGGGACACGACAAACTGGGAGTATAAAATGTAAAGGCGCAACTATTAACAGCATATGCCCGTACAGTGCACAAGACGATTTGCAGACGCAAAACGGCTGAAAATTGTCTTCCATTATAAGTGTACTGGAAGGGCATATGCGGAACTGGAAAACAGTATGCGCCCGTACAGTGCACAAGACGATTTGCAGACGCAAAGCGGCTGAAAATTGTCTTCCATTACAAGTGTACTGGAAGGGCATATGCGGGACTCAAAAAACAGCATATGCCCGTACAGTGCACAAGACGATTTGCAGACGCAAAGCGGCTGAAAATTGTCTTCCGTTATGAGTGTACTGGAAGGGCATATGCGGAACTCAAATAAAGGATACAAATATGAAACAAGTGATTGGTTATATAGAATGTGATTTTATGAATATCAAATACAGCATGTTGTACATGATCGCGATCTTTGGGATTGTCAGTGTGGCATTTTCCATGAGGGACGGCACAGGAGCGGTGGCATATATGCTTTTTTGCGGGCTGGTCATGTCGGGTACGGCGTTTAATACTACAAAGCAGACGGTATCGTTCACCGCGCTTATGCCCGGCAGTATCTGGCAGAAAGTGACGGGAAGGTATCTCGGCGGTGTGCTCTGCATTATGCTGTGTGCGGTTGTGGGAATGATTTCCACCGGCATCGTAAAACTGATGGGCAGGGCAAACGGTATGCTGGAGATTCCGATTCTCTTATGCCTTTTGGGAATTACCTTTTTATTCCTGGCGATGCAGAATGTGCTGCTTTACCTGCTGACGCCGTTTCTCGGCGTACAGGTTGCGGGACTTGTCAGGATGCTGCCCGGTTTTATCCTGTTCTTTGTTCTGATGAATGACGAAAACCTGCAGGCCATTACGGGCATTCTCCAAAGCGAAGGATTTTCGGAAAGAGTCGTCCTGATCGTACTGGGCACAGGAATAGCAGGGCTGATTATCTCCGCTGTGTTCTCCGTCCTGATCATTCGGAACCGGGATAATGAGTAGTTTATAATTTTTATATTGCACAAAGGATTCTCCTGTGGTATGATACGAGTGTATTAGGACAGTTAGTACACTCAGTACACTGATTCACCCTTACCGTACCGACTGCCCTGATATCTGAAAAGGAGAATCCTGTTTTGATGATCATGTTAGATTATAAGGACACAAGACCGATCTATGAGCAGGTCGTTGAAAAATTTCAGACTTTGATATTAAAAGGCGTACTGGAACCGGATGCACAGCTTCCTTCCGTACGCTCTTTGGCGTTTGAACTGTCCATTAATCCGAATACGATCCAGCGCGCCTACGGGGAACTGGAGAGGCAGGGCTTTATCTACACAATAAAAGGACGGGGGGGTTTTGTCAGGTATAATGAAAACCTTCTGGAAATCAGGAAGGAGAGGCTCGGGGAGCGGCTTGCGGAAGTGCTGAAGGAAGCCCGGGAGCTGAATATTCCGGTGGAGGAACTGCTGAACTATTGTGAGGAAGTTTCGGAAATGTGAAAAGCAAAAGAACATGATGCGCATAGTAAACGGAAACAGGAGTACATACGAAACATGATTGAGATAAGGAACGTGACAAAACATTTTGACAACATTATAGCGGTAGATCATGTCAGCGTAACGATAAAAGAAGGAAATGTTTTTGGGCTGATTGGAACAAACGGTGCCGGAAAAAGCACTGTACTTAGACTGACCACCGGGATTTACCGGCCGGATGAGGGGGAGATTTTGATCGATACTCTGCCGGTCTATGACAACAGGGAGGCGAAGAAGAGATTTTTCTTTATTCCCGATGAGCCCTTTTTTTTCAACAATGCGGATGCGGTGGAGATGGAGCGGTACTATGTCCGCGTTTATGAATCTTTCGACAGCAGGAAGTTTTATGATGCGCTGGAGAAGTTTGGGCTGGATAAAAAACGGAAGATCCATACGTTTTCCAAGGGGATGAAAAAGCAGCTTGCGCTCCTTCTGGGGATCTGTGCGGGAACCCGGTATCTGCTTTGTGACGAGACCTTTGACGGGCTTGATCCGGTGATGCGGCAGGGCGTAAAAGGACTCTTGGCAAAGACCATGGAGGAGAGGGAATTTACGCCGGTCATCGCTTCCCATAACCTGCGGGAGTTGGAGGATATCTGCGACCATGTGGGACTGCTCCATAAGGGCGGCGTTCTGCTCTCAAAAGAACTGGAGGAGATGAAGTGCAATATCCAGAAGGTGCAGTGTGTTCTGAAGAACCCCGGGGAGTGGAAGGCGGCCTTGCAGGGCGTGGATATTTTGCAGGAGGAGGAAAGAGGGACGCTGCATACCTTTACGGTGCGGGGAAGCCGGGAGATGGTGGAAGCGAAGTTCGGCAGGATCGAGACAGTATTTTTTGAAATGCTGCCTCTTTCTCTGGAGGAGATATTTATCAGCGAAACGGAGGTGGCGGGCTATGACGTTAAAAAATTCCTTATGGAAGACTGAAAAACCGCATAACGGACACTCCTTTTCGGATCTGGCAACACAGATGCGGGAGAACTTTAAAAGGCGGACATGGCTGTTTGCGCTGCTTTCTTTTGTGATGCTTTTGTGCTATCCTGTTATGACGGCGCTTACGCTAAGCAGATATGCAAGAGAGGGAGCCTCCCTTTTTATGCGGCGGAACGTGGGACATAATATGCTGGGATTTACCGGCGGTGCTACGGCTCTTTTGGTGATTGTCGGCGGTGTATTGTGCGCCAGGGAAGGATTTTCATGGATCTATTCCCGAAAAAAGGTGGATATGTATCTGTCCCAGCCGATCACGGCGGGACGGAGATTTCTGTTTACCTACATAAACGGCATACTGCTCTATTTTGTGCCTTATCTGATATCCGTGCTTCTGACATTGCTTGTCATATCGGGGACCGGCGCCTCAAGCGGTGCCCTGTTTATGAATGTGGCTTTTACGGCGGGAGCGGCGTTTATCTGTTTTCTGGCAGTGTATCATATGACGCTGGCGGCGATGATGATCAGCGGCAGAAAGAGGATGGCGGGCTTTTTCGTCCTGATGGGCTTTCTGTACGATGTGGTGCTCAGAGCGACGCTGGAGGTATACTGCGGTACCTATTTTTCCACTTATGTGGAGGCGGATCACAGGAAGTGGTTTTTCTCTCCTGCCGTTCGGATCGTGAACCTGATAGGAGAGGGCACAGGCCCTTTTGAGGGGAGGATGGTGACGGCGGGAGGCGTGCTGGATGAGATGGTCCGGCCGATGGTGCCCGGCATTATGGCTCTGCTGGCGGAGGCAGTGGTCTTTGGCGTTGTCGCTTACTACTGTTATAAAAAACGTCCCATGGAGGCGTCGAAGGCGGTTGTATTTTCTTCGGTGAGAGGGCCGGTGAAGGTGCTTTTGATGCTGCTTGCGGGGCTTCTTGGGAGTGCCTGTTTCTGCGATATCTCCGGGAGCGAAAGTATGTTCGTGGCGCTGCCGGGACTGCTTTTGGGCATTTTATTTTCTCAGGTGCTGGTGGAGATCATTTACGAGGGTGATCTGCGGGCCTTTGCGAATCATAAAAAGTCCTTTGCGGCGGGGACTGTGGTGACGCTTTTTGTCTATCTGTTTTTTGCGCTGGATATCGGCGGCTATGATACCTGGATACCCCGGCAGGAGCAGGTGGAGAGTGCGGCAATCGATATTTATTTCAACAACCATTATTATTTTGACTATGTGGATGAAAAGGGAAAGCCCACATGGGAGGATGGCTATGGGCTGGAAAACATGAAAATGACAGATGTGTCAGGTGTTTTATCCCTTGCAGGGGACGGTATGGGGAAAGATGCCCCGGAGCAGAACCCGGATACACAGGTGAGATGTGAAGTAAAATATACGTTAAAAAGCGGAAGAGAAAAGCATAGGAGTTTCCTGATCGATTATGAGCAGGAAAAGACGGTGCTGGATATTTTGTTTGCAAATGAAGAATATAAAGAGGGAGCAAACCAGGTGCTCCACCGTCAGATGGACGCAATTTTTGAAAAGAGCCGGATTTATTATGACAACGGACTGCAGGAGACGGAGATTGTGGATAAAAATGCGCTTAAGCTGATGCGTGCTTACCGGTCGGATCTGCGGAAGATGTCCTTTTCGGATGTGAAAGACGCGGTGCCCTGCGGTGTTCTGCGGCTTCGCTATAAGGCCGATGACGGGATGGAATACCAGCTTGAATATCCCGTATTTTCCAGCTATACGGAGACGGTGGAGTACCTGCGCGGAAAGAGCATCGAACTATATCTGTCCATAAGTCCGAAGGCGGTGGACAGTATCAGATTTGAGCGGTATGAGACGTATGAGGACGAGGAAGTGATAGAAAACGGCAGCTTTTTCGGCGGCTGGTCCTCGGGTACGGTTCAGACGGTGATGCTGGAAAAGGAATATCATAACAGAAATCAGATTGAGGAACTTTTGGGGTATCTTTATCCCACATCCGTCATAAACTGGGCATATACATCCGGTGTGTTTGATGAGGATATCACGGTGAACATCCGGGAATCGGACCATGCGGAGGCATATTTGTATTATTGGAACAACAGTAATTTTTCGGTAAAGAAGGACAGGCTGCCGGAATATGTGGAAAAGGATCTGAACAGATAAGGAGATATATGGTGAAGAGAGGACCTGTGATACAGGTAAGGGAACTATATAAAATATATCGTTTGGGGCAGGAGAAGGTGCGGGCGCTAAACGGCGTGAATTTTGATATCAACCGGGGCGAATTCTGCTCCATCGTAGGTACCTCCGGTTCCGGCAAGTCCACGCTGCTGAATATGCTGGCGGGACTGGAAAAACCGACAAAGGGCGAGATTGTCATTGCCGGAGAACATATGGAGACAAAGAAGGAAAATCAGCTTGTGGCGTTCCGCCGGGAGCATATCGGGTTTATCTTTCAGTCCTATAACCTGCTGCCGACTTTAAATGCGATTGAAAATGTGGCGCTGCCGCTGACTTTTCAGGGCGTGAACAAAAAAACACGGACAAAGCGCGCCGTGCAGCTTCTGGATATGGTGGGGCTTTCCACCCACAAAAAGCATAAGCCAACCCAGATGTCCGGCGGACAGCAGCAGAGAGTGGGTATGGCGCGGGCGCTTGTGGTGGAACCGGAGATTATCTTTGCGGATGAGCCCACCGGAAACCTGGATTCGGTGACTTCGGAGGACATGATGTTTTTGATGCGCAAAGTGGTATATGAGCAGAACCAGACGCTTGTGATGGTTACTCATGACGACCATCTTGCCAGTTACGCGGACCGGATCATCAGGATAAAGGACGGGCAGGTGATCTCCGTAACCGTTAAGACCGAGGAGGAGAGAGCCCGGATGGTGGAAGACCTGCGCAGGATGGAGCAGGAGAGGATGGCAAGCCTGCGGGGTGTCAAAGTGCAGAAAGAGAGTATGAACGAGGGAGAGAAGGAAAGATAGAAGGGGAGCGGAAAGGATGAAGAGGAAAATGAGAAATTGGATCAAAAAGGGTATGATTCTTGCGGTGGCGGGAATGATCCTGTTATCCGGTGCGGGGCTGCCTGCAATGCGGGCGATGGCGGCGCCGGATGTGAGCGGCAACAATAATGACCTGGGACCGGCGCCCAACGACAGTCAGATGGAAGCGGCAAAGTCGGAACTTGCCACGCATGCCAACAACCTGATCGTGATCAACAGCCTGACGGGTTCCGATAAACAGAAGATCCTCGATATGCTGGAAGAGGCGCGGCACAAAGTGGGGAGCGATTACAACCATGCGGGGGGCTATGAGGAGATGCGCGCCTATGTGTCCAGCGTGATCAGTATGATGGATGCGGTGATTTCGGCGATCCCTTCGAGCACCAGCGATTTTCTGTCGCTGGCGGACACCTATCAGACGCCCACCGTAAAATACGGGCAGGCGGTGACGATCGTTCTGCCGGTGGTAAATCTATCCACGGCGGAGATCCGGGATGTGATGATCAAGCCTCATGTCTCCAATCTGGTGAATGAGTGGCCCTTTGAGCCAAGTTCCGCGGGAACCACAAGGAATATTCTGAGCTTCCCGCCCTATGATAACAAGAAAAACATGGAAGTGGTACGGCAGGATGTCTCCTTTAATTTCGTGGTGCGCTCGGATGTAAAGAGCGGCTACTATCCGCTTAAGTTCGATCTGGCATATACCAGAAACGGCAAGGTGGAAAAGGCGGAACTGACAACTTATGTGAAGACCATCGGCAAGGCTGACAGCGGTTCCCTGGATGATGGCGGAGAAGGGGATGAGACACAGAAGTCCAAACCCCGTATTATCGTGACGGGATTTGAGACGATGCCGGGCGACGTGTACGCAGGCTCCACTTTTACGATCACGATCCATGTGCAGAATACTTCCAGATCCGACAGTGTAAGGAATGTGCTGTTCAATATGCAGGCGAAGGAAGAGGGAAAGGATGAAGACAGCAAGTTTGCGGCATTTCTGCCCACGTCCGGCTCCAGTTCGGTGTATGTGGACTCCATAGCGCCGGGAGCATCGAAGGATCTTGTCATAGAAATGTCGGCAAAGTCCGACCTGGCGCAGAAGCCCTATGTGCTGGATGTGAATATGAAATATGACTCCGCGGAAGCGGTGGATTTGACGGATACGGCAAGCGTGTCGATTCCTATTTTGCAGGAGCAGCGCTGTGAGACCGGGGATGCGGAAGTGACGCCTTCGGATATCACGGTGGGCGGACAGGCGAATATTATGTTCGACGTGTATAATACGGGAAAGACTACCCTCTATAACGTATGGGTGAAATTCGAGGGGGAGAGCATCACCGGCGGCGACAGTTTCCTGGGTACGATTTCATCGGGGGAGACAGGCAGCGTGGATGCCATGGTAACAGGCGCGGCGGCAACGATGGACGACGGCAAGATTAAGGCGGTTATTTCTTATGAGAATGAATCCGGTGTGGTATCGACCGTTGAGAAGGAGCTGGAATTGTTTGTCATGGAGGAAATGATGGGGGAATTTACGGATGATATGATGGGAATTGAAGGCGACATGGGAGATATGGGCGAAATGGAAGGCGGCGGCAAAAAGTTCATTCTGCCCATCGTGCTTGTGGTTATCGTACTTGCCATAGCAGGTATCATTCTATTCAGGATCAGGCGGAAAAAGAAAAAGGAGCAGGAAGAGCTCGAAGCTGACCTGAAAGCCCTGGATGAGACGGACAACGGCGGGTATAAACGGTATTAAGAAAGGGACGGTCCGGCCATGTGCCGGACTGCCCTGCAGGAAATGAGGACAGGTATGAAATTTATTGACTTGCTTCGGATGAGCATATCCAATCTGTTCAAACGAAAGGTGCGGACGATCCTTACGGTGCTCGGCGTAGTGATCGGTGTGGCCTCCATCGTGGTGATGGTGTCTCTGGGACTGGGGCTGAATAAATCGACGATGGAGCAGATATCGAATTATGCCAGCCTGACGGCTGTGACGGTGAACCAGCCCTGGAATCAGGAGGGAAGCGGGGATAAGGATAAAAAGTTTTTGAGCGATACACTGATAGACGATATCATGCAGATTCCCCATGTGGTCAGCGTAGATCCCTATCTGAATCTGGATATTCTGGCAAAATACGGCAGCTATGAAGGATATATACAGCTCTATGGGACCACGATCTCAGCCCTTGAGAATATGAATATCCAGGTGGGAGAAGGGGCTCTTCCCCAGGAGAATGCGGGGGAGCTGCAGCTCTTTTTCGGCAATATGGTACTGGCTAACTTTTACAGTACCTCAGGGAGCGGAGGCGGTTACTGGGAGACAAACGAACTGCCGGATATCGATCTGATGAATGATTCGATCCTGTATATCCTGGATCGGGACAGTTACTATAATTCCGGCGGCACGGACGAGAACGGAAAGCCCTACAAGAAGCCGAAAAAGCATCTTCTGACGACAGCCGGGGTGGCGGCAGGCGGGATGGAACAGTACTATAATTACAGTTGGAACACATACTGTGATATCAATGAACTGATGCCGATTCTGAAAAAGGAGTTTAAGGGCAGGGCAATCCCCGGCCAGCCCACCACAAGCAAGGGGAAACCCTATAAGGAAATTTATTATTCCCAACTGGTGGTCAATGTGGACGACATGGAGAACGTGGCGGAGGTAACGCAGGTGATCTCGGATCTGGGGTATGAGGCATATAATGACGCGGAGTGGATTGAGTCCCAGCAGCAGCAGCTTGGGATGATTCAGGCGGTGCTCGGCGGCATCGGCGCCGTTTCCTTATTTGTGGCGGCGATCGGCATCACAAATACGATGATGATGTCCATCTATGAGCGGACGAAGGAGATCGGCGTGATGAAGGTGCTGGGGTGCGATATGAGAAATATCGGCACGCTGTTTTTGCTGGAAGCCGGTTTTATCGGTTTTCTTGGCGGCATTGTAGGACTGATATTAAGTTTCAGCTTATCCGGTGTGATCAATTATCTGGTCAGACAGTCGGAGAATATGGGGATGGAGGGAATTTCTTATATTCCGCTGTGGCTGGTGCTGCTGTCCATGGCGTTTGCGATCCTGGTGGGCATGGTGGCAGGCTTTTTCCCGGCGAGAAGGGCAATGAAACTGAGTCCGCTGGCGGCGATACGGAACGAATAGACGCGGGAGGCGGAAGGCAGAAGAGGTGGAGAAAGAATTTTATCAAGGAAACAGACAGAGATTATACGGGAAAATGAAGGAACATTCCCTTCTTGTGATATTTTCGGGGACGGAGGTCAGAAAGACGGTGGATGAGTTTTATCCTTTTTATACGAACCGGAATTTCCTCTATCTGACCGGTCTTGAGAGTAAGGAACTGGTGCTTCTGGCAAAAAAGGACGGGGAAGGGCAGGTGAGGGAGAAGATCTTTCTCCTGCCTCCGGATCTGCTGAAGGAGCGCTGGACGGGAGCACGGATCAGGCAGGATGAGGCGGCGGAGATTTCCGGGATAGCGGATGCGGGATATGCGGAAGAATTTGCAGGGGAACTTCACCGGCTGGCGTTGACGGGAGATTATCGGCATATTTATCTGGACCTGTACAGGGAAGAGCCAAAGGACAGGGATGAACCGGCGCATCTGCTTCTGAAACGGATCAGGGAGAACTATCCGTACTGGAAGGTTGAAAATGCGAATATACTGATCCGGGAGCTGCGCACGATCAAGCAGCCCTGTGAGATTGAGGCGATGAAGGAAGCGGAGAAGATCACCTGTGAGGGGATCACTGCGATGATGAAGGCGTCCCGTCCGGGGATGTATGAATATCAGTACAAGGCGGTTTTTGATTATGTGCTGGGGCAGTACGGTCCTCAGGGTGCGGCGTTTCCCTCTATTATTTCCGCTGGAAAGAATAATTTTTGTATTCACTACTATACATACACCGGACAGGCGATGGACGGAGACATGGTGTTGAACGATGTGGGAGCCTGGTATGACCATCTGATGAACGATGTCTCGAGAGGCTGGCCCTGCAACGGGAAATTCAATGAGAGACAGAGGCTGCTGTATGAGTGCGCGCTGCAGACCTCCGATCATATGTTTGGCATGATTAAGCCGGGAATGCCGATGAAAGAGGTGGACGGTGAGGCGCGCAGGTACAATGCGGCTCTTCTGGTGGATGCGGGAGTGCTGGATAAGCCGGAGCATATCGGAACCTTTATGTGGCACGGCGGCGCCCATCATGTGGGCTTTGATGTGCATGACGCGGTAAAAACGCCGGATGTGATCGCACCGGGTATGGTGTTCTGCGTGGACATCGGTATTTATCATGAGGCCTGGGGGATCGGTTTCAGGGTGGAGGATAACTGTCTTGTAACGAAGGACGGATGTGAGAATTTATCGTCGATCACGCCGAGGACGGTCAGAGAGATCGAGGAGACAATGCGGAAAGGGTTTGTGCCGGGGCATTTCTGATATGGAATGCCCCGGTTGCGTCAATGGCATTTCGTTTAGCATTGCCGGACGTCGGGAGGAGCATTTTATGTTCCTCCTGACTGGGTAAATGGCTTAATTAAATGACATTGCCGGCCGCATTTATGCCTTCCTGGGCTGTCCGTAATAGAGGATGCCGAGGGCGCCGGGACCGGCATGGGTGCCGATGCTGGGGCTGATGTCGTTGATGATAATATTGGTAAATCCGGTCTTTTCTTTTACCAGTTCCGCCACCATCAGGGCGTCTTCATAGCAGTTTCCGTGTATGATGCCGACGGGCATGGAATAGTCGGGATGTTCCTCCAGTGTTGCCTTCATCCGCTCGATCAGCGTGTGGAGGGATTTTTTTCTGCCGCGCACGGTGCCGGCGGAGACCAGCGTGCCGGTGTCGCTGACATAGAGGAAGGGTTTCAGGTTTAAGGCGCTGCCGACCAGTGCGGTGGTCTTGCTCACTCTGCCGCCTCGCTGCAGGTGAAACAGGTCGTCCACGGTAAACTGCACGTTGATATGGGGTATGAGCGCTTCGATGGCATTGACGGTCTCCTCATAGGAAGCGCCTTTCTCCTTCAGGGAGTTGGCATGCAGTACCATAATGGACTCGCCCAGGGAAACGTTCAGGGAATCGATGACCGTAATGTTAGCGTCGGTATATTCTTCCAGAAGTTCTCTTGCCACCATACATACGTTGTTATAGCTTCCGCTTAAGGCGGAGGAAAAGGCGATATGAATGATATCAAGCCCGCGGTCAAGAAGGGCGCGGAATTTTTCCTCGATCACGGCGGGGTTGTTCGCCTGGGAGCCGGGCAGTTCGCCCTTTCTCATGCGCTCATAAAATTCCGCAGGCGGCATATGAAGTTCGTCACCGTAAACGGTTTCTCCGAAGGAATAATACTGGGGTATGATGGTTGTATGGAATCTGTCAATGTATTCCTGTGGAAGGTCTGAATTGGAATCTGTGGTAATACTGTAATTTCTCATAATAAGCCTCCGTTTTAATTGAACCTGTAAGTAAAATTTTTTCATAGATGATATCTGTCGATTATGATATCACAGACGGGGGAGATTTGCAATTTTAAAGTAGATGGAGGTTACTGGCCAAAGAGCGAATCTATGCCAGTCGGTTAAGCCATTCATCAGAACAGGCGGGAAATAAAAATAGTGCTTGCAGAAAGAATGATAATGTGTTACAATAATCTGCGTGTCAGGGAAAAGTTTCCGGCACATGCATAGGGGCATAGTTCAAAGGTAGAACAGTGGTCTCCAAAACCATCGATGTGGGTTCGATTCCTACTGCCCCTGTTATTTATTTTCTGAAATCTCAAAGATCCGGCCTTTCGGTCAAAGTTTACGCGTTTGTTTCACTATAAAATAATAAGTTTCGGCAGGAGTAGGAGCAGTCCGTTAATCTGCCCCTGAGTGTCTGTGTGCCGGCTGATGCCGGGCGGGGAAAAGGCTGGAAATTTTCAGAGAGGAAAAAGGCGGGAGGAAATCAGGTTATATGCAGACGGCACGAAATTATCAGAGGGAACTGGAGAGCATATTGTGCAGGCTCGGAGGCGGGGAAGTGCCTGCGCCCAAACTGCTTTTGCATAGCTGCTGCGCGCCCTGCAGCAGTTACTGTATGGAATATCTGCGGGACTATTTTCAGATCACGGTATTTTATTATAATCCGAATATCACGGACCGGGAAGAATATAAAAAACGGGTACGGGAGGAGATAAGGCTGATTGAGGCATATAACCGTCAGGCGCAGGAATGGGAGAGAGCGCAGGATGGGGAAAGCGTGCGGGGGCGAAGCAGTGATCGGGAAGAGGAAGCGGATAAGAGGCTAAAGACGGGAAAGAGAAAGCCTTTCCGGATAGAAATCATGGAGGGGGATTATGAATCTTCCCGTTTTCTGGATATGGCAAAAGGACTGGAGGATTGCAAAGAGGGCGGCGAGCGGTGCTTTAGGTGCTATGAACTTCGGCTTCGGGAGACGGCGGATATGGCAAAAAAGACGGGGGCTGATTTTTTTACCACCACTTTGACCATAAGCCCGTTAAAAAATGCGGCAAAGCTTAATGAGATCGGAGAGAGGCTGGCAGAGGAATATGGGGTTTCATGGCTTCCTTCTGATTTTAAAAAGCGGGGCGGCTATCAGCGGTCCATAGAATTGTCTAAGGAATATGATCTGTACAGGCAGAATTACTGCGGATGTGTCTTTTCAAAGAGAGAAGCGGAGAAAAGAATGAGGTAACAGTGCAGCCGAAAGGCTGAACTGTTACGGAATAAGTGAAAAAGTTTAAATTTACCGTTTCAAAGAATGCGCATAAGTGGTAAAATATACGGAAAGAGAAGGATATGCTGCTGGGGCAAAAAGCCATCAGTGAGTATACGAGATGTACACTTATTGATATGTCAAATAAAGTGTTGGAGCATATAGCCATGAAATACAATTCTGTCAGGGAAGGAGTGAAATCTGTTATGGGCGGAAGAGTTTTGGAATATGAGGCGAAAACAATAAGAAATGAAGGAATAGAAGAGGGGATTAAAGGAACTGTTTCTATTTTAAGGAAACTGGGAGTGCCGGAGCAGACAATTTTGGCTAAGATTCAGGAGCAGTACAATCTGACGCCGGAAGAATCCCGAAAATATCTGTAAAAGCTGTTATGCTGCTTCTGCGGTGAATGGGCGGGAGCGGTGAGAAGGAAGCAGGACTGAAAACAAGGAGAGCATATGAAGAAATTACTGGAACTTATTTCGGAGGAAGTAAAAAAAGCCTTTCAGGAGGCGGGATACGAGGAGGAGCTGGGCAGGGTTACGGTCTCTAACAGGCCGGATCTGTGTGAATATCAGTGTAATGGTGCGATGGCAGGGGCAAAGAAGTATCATAAGGCGCCGATTATGATCGCGAAGGACGTGGCGGAGAAATTGCAGGAAAGCACTGTATTTTCTGAGGCGGAGGCTGTTGCGCCGGGCTTTTTGAATTTAAAGGTGAAAGAAGAGTTTCTGGTGTCTTATATAAGGGAGATGGGGAAAACGGAGAAATTCGGTGCGGGCGAGCCGGGATGCGGACGGAAGATCGTCATAGATTACGGCGGGCCGAATGTGGCAAAGCCGCTCCATGTGGGGCATCTGCGCTCGGGGATCATAGGCGAGAGCGTTAAACGGATCTGCCGTTATGCGGGGGCAGAGGTGGTAGGCGATATCCATCTCGGAGACTGGGGGCTGCAGATGGGGCTGATCATATATGAATTGTCCGGGAGGAAACCGCAGCTGCCCTATTTTGACGATCATTTTACAGGGGAATATCCGAAGGAGGCTCCCTTTACGATAGCCGAGCTGGAGGAGATATATCCTACCGCAAGCGGAAAAGCCAAAGAAGATGCCGCATATAAGGAAAAGGCGATGGAAGCCACTTTCAGGCTGCAGAACGGAGAGCGGGGATATCGCGCCCTCTGGAACCATATCCTTCAGGTGTCCGTGGCGGACCTGAGGAAAAACTATGACCGGCTGAATGTGGAATTTGACCTCTGGAAGGGGGAGTCGGATGTGCAGGAGCGGATTCCCGGCATGGTGGACTATATGAAGAGGGAAGGCTATGCCTATGAAAGCGAGGGTGCCCTTGTGGTGGATGTGGCAAGGGAGGAGGACACCAGAGAGATTCCGCCCTGTATGATCTTAAAGTCCGATGGGGCGGCGCTCTACGATACGACGGATCTTGCGACAATCCAGGAGCGGATGGAGGAGATTGCGCCGGATGAGATAATCTATGTGGTGGATAAGCGGCAGGAGCTTCATTTTGAGCAGGTGTTCCGCTGTGCCAGAAAGACAAAGCTGGTAAAGCCGGAGACGGGGCTTAAGTTTCTGGGCTTCGGCACTATGAACGGGAAGGACGGCAAACCATTTAAGACAAGGGACGGCGGCGTAATGCGCCTTGAGTATCTGCTGGAGGAGGTTTACGATGAGATGTATCGGAAAATTTCCGAAAACAGGGAGATGCCGGCGGAAGAGGCGGAGCAGATAGCGGAGATCGTGGCGCTCAGTGCGGTGAAATATGGGGATCTTTCCAATCAGGCTTCCAAGGACTATGTTTTTGATATTCAGAGATTTACTTCATCGGAGGGCAATACGGGAGTGTATCTGCTCTATACGATGGTACGCATCAAATCCATCTTAAATAAGTACCGGGAACAGGGCGGCAGTGTGGAGGATACGGAAACGGCCGTGACGGAAAATGAGTCTGCCAAGGATCTGATGAAGGCGCTGGCAGGATTCGGGGCTATGATGGAGACCGCGTATCTGGAGACAGCGCCCCATAAGGTCTGCGCGTATATGTATGATCTGGCGAATGCGTTTAATCATTTTTACCATGAGACGAAGATTCTGACGCAGGAGGATGAGGCGGTAAAATCCGCTTATATCGCGCTGATCGCGCTGACGCTCCGGGTGATGGAGGAGTGTACCACGGTGCTCGGTTTTTCGGCGCCGGAGAGGATGTAAGAAGGGATAACTATAAAATAGAGTCAAAATTTTTGGAAAGTTAAAAATTTTGAAAAAAGTTGTTGACAAGGAGGTACATTTAATTGTATACTAGCAAAGCAGTCAGATAATATACGAATGATTTCACTGCAAAGCAATCCGGTATAATGGGATCTTAGCTCAGCTGGGAGAGCATCTGCCTTACAAGCAGAGGGTCATAGGTTCGAGCCCTATAGGTCCCATTTACAACAAA
>JAAWOG010000013.1 GCA_022799355.1 Lachnospiraceae bacterium
GTGGACAAAGGGGTGGTATGCTATTATACTACTTGTAACCCCCCAATACATTATATAGTTTTTTGCTATACCCCATAAGAAAGAAATACCTTCTCTAAAAAGGACAGTCGAAAGGCTGTCCTTTTTACATTCCATTTACATTCTTATAATTTTTACTTGAAAGAGAGGGGTAAACATAATAAAATACTAACATAGGAGCAAAGGCTCTGTACCGAGGAATATAGGAAAGGGAGTTATTACTTATGAGCTTTGGATTTCAGTCATCATTTAATCCCCAGTATTATGTTTCAGCAATGCGCCCTGTTTTTAATAAGCGGGCATTATACTCAGACAATACGGAAAACTATATCTATCCTGTGGAACCGGCACCTTACGGTGAGGTGACCGTGCGTTTCAGAGCAGAGAAAAATAATATCGACAGGGTTTTTGTGGAGTGGAAGGGTACATCCCATTTGATGGAGAAAACAGAAGAGACGGACCTGTTTGAATATTATGAGCTTGTCATGGAGTTGGAGGATGAGAGTATTGTATACTGTTTTAAAGTGCAGTCCGGTAAGATGACGCTTTACTTCGATCAGAGAGGGGCGGTAAAGGAGGCTGATCCGGATTATTACTTTACAATTATCCCCGGTTTTAAAACGCCGAACTGGGCGAAGGGAGCGGTTATGTACCAGATTCTGGTAGACCGTTTTTATAACGGGGATAAGAGTAATGACGTGCTTGATAAGGAGTATTTCTATATTGGAGATTATTCCGCGCGGGTGCCGGAAGAGCAGTGGAATAAATATCCTGCACAGATGGGTATCAGGGAGTTTTACGGCGGTGATCTGCAGGGCGTGCTGGATAAGCTGGATTATCTGGAAAAGCTGGGGATTGAGGCAATCTACTTTAATCCGCTGTTTGTTTCTCCTTCCAACCATAAATATGATATCCAGGATTATGAGTATATTGATCCTCATATCGGAAAGATTGTCTATGACGAGGGAGAGCTCCTGCAGGACGGAAAAAAGGAGAACAGATTTGCCTCCCGCTATATCAATCGTGTTACCGATAAACGTAATCTGGAAGCGAGCAATGCTTTTTTTGCGAAATTCATCGAGGAGGCGCACAAGCGGAACATCCGCGTCATCATAGACGGTGTGTTTAATCACTGTGGTTCCTTTAACAAGTGGCTGGATAAGGAACGGATCTACGAGGAGGCGGAGAGTTATGAAAAGGGCGCCTATGTTTCGGAGAACAGCCCGTACCGCAACTGGTTTTTGTTCCATGATCAGAGCAAGTGGCCTTATAACAACACATATGACGGATGGTGGGGACATGATACACTGCCGAAGCTCTATTATGAAAATTCCCAGGAGCTGATGGAATATATTCTGAGTGTCGGGGAAAAATGGGTTTCCGCGCCCTTTTATGCGGACGGATGGCGTCTGGATGTGGCGGCGGATTTGGGGATGTCGCCGGAGATGAACCACCGTTTCTGGCAGGAGTTCAGGCGGCGGGTGAAAAATGCCAATCCGGATGCACTGATTCTCGCGGAGCAGTACGGAAATCCAAAGCCCTGGTTAAACGGAAAAGAATGGGACAGCGTTATGAACTATGACGCTTTTATGGAGCCTGTCACCTGGTTCCTCACCGGTATGGAAAAGCACAGCGATGACTTTCGGATGGATATGCTGGGACATGCGGACAACTTCTGGGGCGCCATGAAATATAATGGGGCAAGGCTGATGGGGCCTGCCAGAATGGTAGCCATGAACGAATTGTCCAACCATGACCATTCCCGGTTCCTCACAAGGACGAACCGCAAGGTGGGGCGGACGAACTATATGAGCCCGGAGATGGCGGAGAGGGACATCAATAAAGCGGTGTTTAGAGAGGCGGTTATGATCCAGATGACATGGACCGGCGCGCCTACGGTTTATTACGGAGATGAGGCGGGGGTTTGCGGTTTTACGGATCCGGATAACAGAAGGACCTACCCCTGGGGACATGAAGATAACGACCTGGTCAGATTCCATCAGGAGATCATAAAGATTCACAAATCCCGTCCGGAACTGCGGACCGGTTCTTTAAAACCGATCATCGGGGAATTTAACCTGATTGCTTTTGGGCGCTTCAGCGACAGTTCGCGGACGTTGACGGTTATTAACAATAATGACCACGAAGTGACAAGGAAGCTGGAAGTATGGGCGCTCGGTGTGCCGAAAGAGGCGAAGATGACGCGGGTTATGCTGACGGATGAAAACGGCTTCACGACAGAGCCGAAGGAATATGAGGTGATCGGCGGAAGAATGGAGATCACGCTGGGAAAGACTTCCGCTGCTATTCTCTGTCAGGAAGACGAGGAGCAGAGAAATTATGCGGACAAGAAGCGGGATGAGCAGAAAAGCAGTCCGACTATTTTTGAACATGAGAATCCTGTGGAGGATAAGCCGGGGAGATCCATTTTTGAAAAGATACAGGATAAACTGAGATGATGGGCGGTAAATTTATACTGCGGATATCCGATTTGTTTTCTGCGGAAGAAAAGAATGAATAGGAATGAGGAATATTATGACACCAGACAGATTATATCACGCCGGAGATATGGCAAAGATCGGCTGTAACGGCTGCAAGGGCTGTTCTTACTGTTGTCAGGAGATGGGGGAGTCGGTTGTACTGACTCCCTTTGATATTTGTGAGCTGACATGGAATCTTCATAAAAGCTTCGATGAGCTTATGGAAGATAAAATAGAGCTCTATATGACGGACGGGATGGTGATGCCGAATTTAAAAATGACATCGCGAACGGGAAGCTTTGGTTCTAAGGAAGTCTGCGGCTTTTTGAATGAGGAAGGCAGATGCGGCATCCATGCGTTCCGCCCGGGGCTGTGCAGACTGTTTCCGCTGGGCAGGAATTATGAGATAAAGCAGATAGAGACAGCGGACGGAATAAAAGAGATAAAGGGATTTCAATATTTTATTTTGAAGGATTCCTGTCCGAATTTGAACGGAACGAAAGTGAAGATCGAAAAATGGCTGGAGATTCCGAACCTGAAAAAGAATGAGGAATTTATTACGACATGGCATTATTTTTGCAGGGATTTTCAGGACAGGATGCAAAAGATGCTGAGGGCGGGGGAGGATGGGAAGGTAAAGAGAGAAAATCTCACCATGCTGGAACTGTTTTACAGGAAGCCTTACGAGAAGGGGCGGGATTTTTATGAGCAGTTTGGGGAGAGGATGGACCGTATATCATAAAGAAATATTGTAACATTTATCCTGCAAACTGCCGCTTTCTGTCATTGACACGGCTCGCTTTTGCGAACTATAATGGTAGTATCTACCGGTACTGAAATTGGATGCCGAAAACAGAAATAAAGGCATCGGATTAGTGATGAATAAATCATTGGCAATGAAAAAGGAGGTATTTCATGAGACCGATCACCATGGAGCGCGTAGAAAAGACACGCGCGGAAATTCTTGAGACAATAAAAAGCCCGGTGCTGACGCACGAGCAGAAAGTCTGCACAATGGCGGGGAAGGCGGATTCCCTGTTGGAAGTGCTGGATCTGCCGGAGGGGCTGGATGAACTGCTGAATGTGTCCATTGATACGAAATGTATCTGCGACCTGAACGAGGGGCATGCGCCGGTGCGCCCGAGGTATATCATCCCGGACTACGCGAAATTTATGCGGGAAGGTTCCAAATTTTTACAGTTGGAGCCGCCGAAAGATCTCTTCGAGGCGCTGAACAGCCTGTTGATCTTTTATAAGCATGTGCCAAGCGTTACCAATTTCCCGGTCTATGTGGGGGCGCTGGATGAGCTGTTAGAGCCTTTTATAGATGATGTGGATGAGGAGACGGCGAAAAAGCTGCTTAAGCTTTTCCTGATCCATGTGGACAGGACGGTTCTGGATTCCTTCTCTCATGCCAACATCGGTCCGAAGCCGACGAAAGCGGGAAGGCTTATTCTGGAAGTGGAGGAAGAACTGGAACAGGCTGTGCCGAACCTGACATTGAAATACGATGCGGATATCACGGACGATGACTTTGCCCTGCAGGCGATCAAAACGTCCCTGCGCAGCGCAAAGCCCAGCTTTGCCAACCATAAAATGTTTAAAGCCGAACTGCAGGAAGATTATGTGATCGCAAGCTGCTACAACGGTCTGAAACTGGGCGGCGGTTCCTATACGCTCTGTCGTCTGATCCTTTCCAATATTGCGAAGCGGGCGGAGAATCTGAAAGATTTTCAGGAAAAACAACTTCCTTATGTATTGGATATTATGGCGCGCTATATGGATGCGAGAATCCGCTTTGAAGTGGAAGAGAGCGGCTTTTTCGAGAATAACTTCCTTGCAAAAGAGGGATTTATCTCCAGAGATAAGTTTTCTGCTATGTTTGGTATGGTAGGATTGGCGGAATGCGTCAATATTCTGATGGAGAAGGAAGGGAAGGACGGGCGTTTCGGTCACAGTAAAGAGGCGGATGATCTGGGTGTTGCGGTTATGGAGCAGATCAACGCATTTAACGAACAACATGAGAATCCTTATTGTGAGGCGACCGGCGGACATTTCCTGCTGCATGCGCAGGTGGGGCTTTCCGATGATCATGATGTGAGCCCGGGAACCAGGATTCCCATTGGGGAGGAACCCGCGGAACTGTTTGAACATTTGAAACACTGCAGCCTGTTCCACAAATATTTCCCGTCGGGCACAGGGGATATTTTCCCGATTGATATGACAGTACATAAAAATCCGGCATTTTTACTGGATATTATCAAAGGTTCTTTCAAGAGCGATTTGCGGTATCTGTCGTTCTATGCTTCCGACAGCGATGTGATCCGCATTACCGGTTATCTGGTGAAGCGGTCCGAGATCGAGAAGCTCCGCAGCGGCGTTGCCGTATTGCAAGATACCACGGCGCTTGGTATGGGTGCGGCGGATAACTGTAAGATTGAAGAACGTAAGGTGCGGTAAAAGATCGAATCGTTAGATGGTCCTGGAAACAGGACCATCAATTTTTCGGTCTCCTCGCCCATCTCCTGACGGTAAAGGGTATGCACAGAAATCCGATCAGAACCGGTACCGTAATCAGCAGATAAGGTGACCAGATATATATTCCGAAAAGACAGAAAGTGTTGGTGCGGAAAATATCCGTGGGGCTCCCCACAAGAGGCAGCAGATCCAGGGCTCTCTGCAGGCTGAAAGGAAGATACTGTGCGATCACCGGAGGTAAATATACGGCGGTAAGGCTGAAGATCAGAGCAAACATATTATTTCTTACCGCCGAGGAGATCAGAAGGATGATGCAGGTATATCCCAGTGCGCCGAGGAGGGTGAAGCCATATTCATAGATTTCCGCCTGCAGCATATTCATGGGTGCGACGGCGATCAGCTTGATCATCTGGATCGGCATATCCCATCCGCTCCATCCGAGATAAAAACTCTGGGAGAGCAGCAGGCCTGCGGCAAGGAGCAGGAACAGTTCCGTGGTAAAAAGCAGTCCGGTGATGATCTTGGCATGGGCGATCCCTTCCCATCCATGTTTGGTTGTCAAAAGCAGCGGGCTTGTATGATCCCGCCATTCTCCTGAGAAGAGGGGAGAGAGTACGACGGCAAGAAACAGTGCGATGACTGTTCCGAGTTCAGCGATCATACTTGCGAGAAGATTAGACCAGCCTTCCGAGAACTCATAGGAGAAAGGTTTTTCCACTTTTTCTTCCATCCGAAGAAGATACTCCCGCTCGGCACCGGTCTGCTCGTTGATTTCCAGAAAATCCTCCAGCGCCTGCGTCCTGCGCGCATAAAAACCGGTCAGTTTTTCGGGAGATGCGTAGGTTATCATGGTATAGTACGTGCCGGTGTCTTTGAGTTCGGGATATAACTGTTCCAGCCATGAATCTATGATAGACCTGTCGAGGAGCTGCTGTTCCCTGTCAAGATTGGCAGCCGCCATATTTTGATAATCTGTTACCATCTGCTGCAGCGCCTTATCTGTCAGCTCGCCGCCGAAAGTGAGGGAATATTCCTGACTGTCTTTTATCATGGAGCGGCCGTCAAAATTGTTGCCGAAGGAACTTGTGTAATCATTTCTGCTTCCGTAAGTGAACCATTGAAAAGAGAGGATGCCTCCGATTACAATGACATAGACAAGGCACAGAAGTACGCTGATCTTAGTGCTGGTTTTGCGCCACAGCTTTTTATGTTCTAATCGTATCAATTCCATAATGTTTTCCTCTTATTTTTGTAAATTGCTGTAAATGATTGATATCGTATTCATGTTTTCTTCCGGTATTCGATACCATTAACCGGATTCTTCCGACTATTGATGATCCCTTCTCTCCTCATCTCCAAAATAGTACAGATACAGATCCTCCAGCGTTGCATAACAGGGGACTGCGGCTTCGGAAGGCTTCGTATCGGAGATGATGCGCAGTATGGTCTGTGGTCCCTCGTGTCTTAAGCTGGCGACAGCGGCGGTATCCAGCCATCTTCGGGACTCACTTTGCGGGACAACAAGTTCCCAGACTTTGTCCTGCGCGTGGAGCGTCAATTCCGGGATTGTACCCTGCAGAATGAACTTTCCTTTTTTCATCAAAAATACCTGATTCGCAATGGCTTCAATATCCGAAACGATATGAGTGGAAAGGATAACAATCCTGTTTTCGGCATAATCCGATATCAGGTTGCGGAAGCGGATTCTTTCTTTCGGATCAAGGCCTGCGGTGGGCTCGTCCAGTATCAGTATTTTCGGGGTGTTTAAAAGGGCCTGGGCAATACCTACTCGCTGTTTCATACCGCCGGAAAAGGTCTTTAACTTCTTTTTGGCGGCGTGGGAAAGGTCTGTCATCTCTAATAGTTCTTTTACCTTTTCTCCTGCCTTATGTCTTGGGATGCCCTTTAAGGCGGCAATATAGCGAAGGAATTCTTCGGCGGTATAGTTGGGATAACAGCCGAAATCCTGGGGCAGATATCCCAGAAGATCCCTGTAGGCAGCGCCCATGGCAGTAACTTTTTTCCCATCCAGCAAAATTTCCCCTGAGGTGGATTCCAAAACGGTGCATAGCATGCGCATCAGCGTGGTCTTTCCGGCTCCGTTTGCGCCTAAGAGCCCATATACACCGGGGCTTAAGTCTGCGCAGACATGGTCTACGGCGATTTTACTTCCATAGTGCTTTGTCAGGCGGTCAAGCGATAATTCCATACATTTTTCCTCTCTTTCTCATGTCTGCGATATATAGAATCTCTCTTATAAAGAAACAAACAAACGCGATGAAGGCGATAAACCAAATGCCCACGGCGGATGCTTTATACAGTTCGGGCAGCGCTTTCGGCATGATTCCGTAACAAAGGCTGAAACCGAAGATCTGTGGAAGGCAGGAGAGCGCATTTTTGCATTTTTGGAGCCGTATGCCCCTTAACAGAAGCACCATACATGCCAGGTAAGGGACGATAACATACAGGATCAGCTGCTTTGCCTGTATGGTGGAAGCTTTGACGGACAGGCAAAGCCAGAGCAGAAAAGTGAAACAAATAAGGTTTGCCGCACCTGCCAGCACCAGCTTTGCAAGAATGATCTGTGCGCCGGAAGCCCTTGTTGCCGCTTCGATTTCGCTCACTTTGTGGTACTGGCTGCGCAAAAGGGGAGGTGTGGCAGCGAGAGCAAACAGCGGCATAAAGATCGGTATGGCGGCAGCTTCCTTTGTCAGGAAAGAAATATTCAGACAGGCAAAAAGCAAAGCTGCGGTCTGCAGTCCAAAAATCAGGAAGCCTTCAAAACGAAAGACATCGGATAAGTATTGCCAGAATCCGGTCCTTTTCTCTTCCTCCATTTTTTCCTGCCTGTTTTTTTCAAGGAAAAAAATGTTTTTACAGATATTTATGGTTTCTTCCAGCTTTTCCGGGCGTGGTTTTTCAGGATTTATTTCTTCGGAGAAAGTCTCTTTGAAAGCGTTTTTCAAATACGTTTCCGTTTTACAATGATACATACCCCATCTCCTTCCGCATGATTTTTAATCCGTTCCGGACTCTGCTCTGTGCAGTCCGCAGGCTGCACCCGGTTATCCGGGCGATTTCCGAGAAACTCAGTTCTTCTTCAAAGCGCAGCAAAACGGCTTCCCTTTGTTCCGGTGAGAGAAATTTCAGAAGATATCGTATCTGATCTCTTTCTTCTATCTGATGCAGGGAACTGTCTTCGGCCGCAGGTATTTCCGTACTATGAAGAGGGGAAAAGCCGATTTTTCTGCTCTCGTCAATGCACAGGCGGTTTGCGATTGTATATAAGTAGGCCTTCAGAGTTCCTCTTTCTTTGTATTCGTGCAAATGGCGGAACAGACGAATGAAGGTTTCCTGAGTCAGGTCTTCCGCAGTTTCAAGATTTGGACAGTGCCACCTGCAGTATCGCAGGATAGAGGAGTAGTAACGCCTGATCAGGAGCTCCGCAGCGTTTTCATCTCCGGCTTTCGCCTGCTTTATCAACAGGTCGTCTTTTGTAAGATATTTGTTACTATCATATTTTTCGGGTATGAAACAGTTGGCGTCATTGCCCATGAAAGTGCTGCCCTTCTTTCTGAAGAAAATTTTGCGGACGGATTATTGTATATATATTATAACGGATGGTTTTTCGGAAATGATCAAAGAGGGATAAAAATTATTTCAGGGATTTCAGAATATGTTCAAATTTTCGCAAAAAAGGCAGGGTATTCTCTTGGGGAGAGTATCCCTGTGTCTGATATTCATCAAATCTTAATTTGCGCTTAATAGAAGTGTAAGCAGAGAATGTGCTAAGATAAAGTGGCAGTGAACAATATGACAGCATATGCAACAACAGGAGCAAGCGATATATTTGGAGGAAAAAGGATGGTTTATTTGGTAAGTATGGGAATATCGTTTTTTTCATCGGCAATTTTTGTATTGCCTGCGGTAATTTTTCAACAATATGTGCTGCTGAAACAACGCAGTTTATCTAAAACGGCCGTAGTTATGTTTTTTGCTTTTTATCTGATAGCGGTTTTTACGATAACAGGTATTCCCTCTGTATATTCATGGGATGCAAATCCTGAATTTAATCTGATTCCGTTTATTGACATTGTGAATAATCCGCCGGCTTATATATTGTATACCATTTTAAATATTCTGCTGTTTATGCCGTTTGGATTTTTACTGCCGGTACTGTGGAAAGAATATCGCTCCTTACGGATTATGGCTCTTGCCGGAATTTTGTTGTCGCTTTTTATTGAAGTACTGCAGATTTTTAGTTTCAGGCTGACGGATGTGGATGACCTGATCGCAAATACGGCGGGAACTGTGCTGGGATATGTTATAAGCAGGCGGTTTGCTTTCCGAATACCGCTGAAGTTGCCGGAAGATCGGAAAAGAGGCTGCGGCAGGTATGAGTCGATCATCTTATTTGGGACAGTTTTTTTGATCAGTTTCTGCCTGCGGCCTCTTTTATCAGAGATACTTTGGGACAAGGTTCTTTCCGGTCCGATATGGGAAAGTATCAGGTAAAAAAGCCGGGATTACCGGATAAAGTTAGTCTGATTTCCCCTTTCCGTCTCCGGAAGAGAAATTCCTTTTTCTGCCCCTGCCTCAAAACATTTCAGCATCCATGCCAGATTTTTTGCAAGGTTGCGCATGGTCTGGAGGCCTTCCGCATCCTGTGCGGCTTCTCCGGGAACGCGCCCGTGCACGAGATTCCAGTATGTAGAGCCCGCTACTGGCATCTGAGAGATGCCGAAATATTTATTCAGCACATCAAAAGACGCGGAACATCCGCCTCTTCTTGCGACAGCCACGGAAGCCGCCGGTTTAAAGGCGAAGGAGCGGCTGCTGCTGTAGAATACCCGGTCCAGGAAAGAAAGAATCCTGCCGCTGGGATGTGCATAGTATACCGGCGTGCCAAATACAAAACCGTCTGCCTCTTTTGCCTTTGCAATAAATTCATTTACTTTGTCATCGTCAAAGATGCAGCCTTTTTCCGTACACTGCCCGCAACCGATACAATCCCTGACAGTGTCTCCTCCCATCTGGAATATTTCCCAGGAAATGCCTTCTTTTTCAAGCTGTTTTCCCACTTCTTCGAGAGCGTAATATGTGTTACCGTTTGGCTTTGCGCTGCCGTTTAACATCAGGACTTTCATGTTGGATTACCTCCGGTTATAAATTTTTGAACCTTTAAATTACATGATGATTGGTATTTCTTCTATTATTTTTTAGTATAACAAAAAAGAAAATATTCAACAAGGTGATAAAAGGAAACACTATACAATATTTGAGTTATCCGGTTGTAGAATAAGATGAAGAGGCTTATAATGCAGAAGTAGAGAGATGCCGGAGCGCAGATATTAGAAAGAGAAAAAGGAAAAGGATATTAGCGATGTACAATATAGGGATCTGTGACGATGATAAAATATTCTGTGCCGGGCTGGAGGAGATGGTTCATTCGGCGGCAAAAGCGATGCATCAAAAGGTCGGGACAGAGGTGTGGTATTCCGGTGAGAGTATTATGCGGGATCTGGAAAAAATGCCCTGCCCGGATATTTTGTTTCTGGATATTGAACTGTATGAAAAGAGCGGTATTGATGTGGGAAAATTTATTCGGAACGGGGACGATTATATGACGCATATCGTCTTTGTTTCTTCCAGACAGCAATATGCCATGCAGTTGTTTAAATTGCAGCCGTTGGATTTTCTGATAAAGCCGGTTGTAAAAGAGCAGGTGAAAGAAGTGCTTGAGAGAAGCCTGAGACAAAAGGCGCAGGGTAAGGCATTGTTTGAATATCAGAGGGGCGGTGTGTTTTATCAGGTACCCTGCAGAGATATTTTGTATTTTGTGAGCAGTGACAAGAAGATAACTGTCAGGGTAAAAGAAGAAGGGCGGGACTTAAGCCGCTGTTTTGCAGGCGGCGATGCCGGCAGTAAGCAGAGTGTTGGAAAGGGCGATGAGGCGGGACAACTATTCAGCCGCGAATTTTACGGTAAACTGAAAGATGTGGCTGAAAAGCTTCCGGCAGGTTTTATCATGATCCATCAATCCTACATAGTAAACAGTGATTATGTCGCTGAGTATACTTATGAAACGGTAAAAATGCAGGATGGAAGCCTTTTCAATATCAGTAAGCCTTACAGGAAGGCCACAAGAAACAGGATTAAGGAACTGGAGAAAGAGAGGCTGCATGTGGGGATATAACATAGATATTCAGGGTATGCTCATTATGGCAATCGCTCTGATACTGAATATAGTACTTGTAAAAAAGCTGATGGAGATTTTTGCAGGAAGAAGGCTTTGGCTTACCGTAATGCTCTGCAGTGTGGAGGCAGCCTGCTACCTGATGCCTTATTTTGCCGGCGGGCGCCTGTTTTATGTACAGGAAATGGCAGAGGGTTCGATTTTATTTCTGGGATGTTTTTTTCTGGTTTGGAAAACAGGAGCACGAAAAGGAGAAGCGGGAGGACCGGAGGGAAAACGGACTGCGGTGTTGTTTATCATCCCGCTCACAGGTTTGATTGCGCTGGCAGGTCTGTTATTGGGAAATTTAGAGCCGTATGGTTTTGCGGCGCTTATCAGTGCCTGTATTCTGGCGGCAGACTTAAGTGTTTTTTATCTGTACGATGTACTGCTTCAAAATGACACACATGTCAGACAAAGGGATATTTACAGGCAGCAGACCGACCATTACAGAAATCAGTTGGAGGTAATCGAGGAATCACAGAGCAGGATTCGGGCGCTTCGGCATGATATGAAAAATCATATGCTGCATTTGATCGCGGAACTGCGGCGGGGGAATTATGAAGACGCCCTGCGCTATCTGGAAAATATGGAGGAGGAGCTGGAAAATCCGGTAGAATATGCGAGGACCGGAAACAGAGAGATAGACAGTCTTTTAAATTATAAAATTCAAAAAGCCAGGCAGGTTTTGGCGGTGGTGGAGAGTGATATCAATGTACCGGTTGAACTGAGGCAAAAGTCCTTTGATATCAATGTGATCCTTGGGAATCTTCTGGATAATGCGGTTGAGGCGGCGCAGAAAAGTGAACGGAAATGGATGAAGCTGACGCTGAAGGCTGACAGAGGCGTACTTCTGATCCATATAGCGAACAGTTGCGGCTGTCCGCCGAATAGAAAAGGGCGCAGGTTTTTTTCGACAAAGACGAATAGGGAAGAACATGGTATCGGACTGCAGAATGTGAAGCGTATGGTGGAGAGGCAGAATGGGGAGATTGAGTTTACGTATGAAGCGCAGACATTTTGCGTTGATGTTATGTTGTATTTGAATGAGATGTGATTGTATGGTGTTTGAGTTATTGTCCGCATGTCACTGTTCTGCTGTAAAAAGTAAAACTGAGAGGCTGTTTTTGCAGTCTCTTTTTTTGTGAAGGATTGCACATTAAAAAGGAAATCGTACCATTTTCACCAAAAATATGGGTGGATTTCGGTATCGTTCATAAGTTATAAAAAATTTGTGGTATATTCTGTTTTTGAAAAGGCAAAAGAAATGTCGTAAAATGAAACAGGAGGGTAAGATGCGTTATGAGAAAAAAGTTTTTCAAAATACTGATGCCATTTTTTATGTCGGCAGTTTTATTGGCGGGTTGCCAGGCGGCGCCGGAAGTGTCAAAGGATGACGAGATCCTGCGGGCAAAGGGAAGCTCCGAGGATGAGATAGAGGCTATTGTGCAGGAAGATGGGGAGTCGGGAACTGCCGGGATACAGGAGGAAGATGTGGCGGCAGAGAGTGGAGCGCAGGGGGATTCAAGAGATGCGGAACCGGTCAGCATAGTGCTGGGCAGCGGTGAAAGCCGCATGAGGATCGAAGCGGAAATTGCCGCGGTGCCGGAAGCCATGAGTACGCTTACCATGCAGGCGGACAGCAGGCTGAGGGAGGAGACATTGAGAAGTTTCCTGGAACCTCAGGGAGAGGTAAAGGATTTCACGGAAGAACTGCTGGCGGAAGAGGAAGCGGAAAGACAGCGGGTAGCGGAGATCGATGAGAAACTGGGTGAGGGAAACAGTATGATAGAGATAGCCGGCGTGGGAGACGGGAGCCGCCTTGCCCTGACGGATGGAAACAGAAAGGCGGTTTTCGTCGGCGGGACAGGCGGCAGTTACGAAGACGCCGCTCTGATGGAAAAATGCTATGCCGTGGCTAAGGAAGAGGCGCAGAAGGTGGATGTAAAAAAGGAAAATGGAGGAGATGTTTCTTTTTCCCTGCAGGATGCGAAAGATCTTTTGATGAGCAGGCTTTCCGTTTTGGGAATAGAGGATATATATCTGATAGAAGCATATTTTTATGAGGATAACGGTTTTTCCGTTTATGAAGTGCAGTTTTGCCCTGTTGTGTATGGAATGCCGGTTGCTTACTGCTTCGGGCAGGAGGATATCTCGAAAGTATACCCTCGCGGGGTTGCCTGGGTGAGTGAGGAAGGCGTGGCGGAAATCGGGATGTGGAACTGCCTTATGGAGCAGGTATCTGCGACAGAAAAAGAGAAAATTTTAAGCTTTGACAAAGTACAAAAGCTTCTGGAAACTTATTTGAAAGACGGCAGCCTGTATTGTGTGGAGGATGTTCCCTTTTCCACGGTGGAACTGGTGTACTTCGTGGAACAGAAAGATAATGTGCTGGAACTTGTCCCGATGTGGAATATTCATATGGAACCGGAGGAGTATGTTGAATATACCGGAGAGGTGGGCAGTAATGATTTTAACTGGACGGTCTATATCGATGCGGTGACGGGGGAACTTGTGGCGGCGCAGTGACAAAGCTGTCATTTACGAATCGGACCGGTCAGCAACAGGGCAAAGGCTTCGGATACTTTCCGCAGCGGATGCGGCAATATAAAAGAACACGGAGGGAACACGCTTTGAAAGAGAGGCAGGAGTCGGCATGAAGAAATTTTTCATACAGGATTTGAAAAGGAGTATTATAAATCCGGGATTTTTTGTCGGGATCGTGTTTGTGCTGGTCATTTTGCTTCCGGCGGCGGTGCTTGATACGCCTCTGGACGGCAGCAGAAGTTATCTGTATGGTTTTGGAAATGTCTTTCACGCTTCGGGGTTTTCGCCTTTTGCGGCGGTCTTTCCGGTTCTGGCATATGCATCTGTTTTCTGTGAGGAGCATAACAGCGGTTATCTGAGGATGATCCTGCATCGGACAGGGTTTGCCGGGTTTATGAAGGTGAGAGCCGTCACGGTGGGATTTTCCGGCGGCATGATGATTGCGGTGCCAATTGCGGTGATTTGCCTGATTGTTTATATAGGAGGCGTCCCCGGGATTCCCACAGACTCGGATGAGGGACTTCTCGCCGGGACGAAGATTATAGAAGCAATTATAAAGTACGGGGACTGGTATGTGGTCGGCGGGAAAGTGGTCCTTGGGTTTTTGTTCGGTGTGCTGTGGGCGCTTGTGGGGTTTGCTTTCGCGGTGTGGATTCCGAACCGGTATGTCAGTCTGCTGGCACCTTTTATTCTCTATGATGCGCTGTGGCTTTTCATCGGATACAGATCATTTAATCCGATATTTTTGCTGGCGGGGGATGATGTCGGACGTGGAAACTATCCGCTGGCGGTTTTGATCGATCTGCTTTATATTGCCGCCGCACTTTTTGCGGTTCATGTTGGGATAAGGCAGGAGAGGAGATGCTGAGGGAAATATGGCATGGGGTTTATATATGGGACTCCTATCGCCGGCTATATAAGGACAGAGGAAAGTATGAAAAAATTGCGGAGTGTTTTACATATGACAAGGAGCCTGCTCCTGTATGAGTGGAATGACAAGCGTGTCATAATGGGCTTTCTGGCGGGGATGACGGTGCCGGTTTTCTGGCTGAAAAATTTTCTGGACTATGCGGCAGGTACAGGGGAGCCGGTGAATATTCTGGAAGCTTTTCCGGTGGTGGAACATGAATACAAAAGTGTGATGTTTCTGGTGTTGGGATGGTTTCTCATTGTCTCTGACGCACCTTTTATCAATGGTAATACTTACTATTCCCTGTACCGTACCAGAAAGCGAAGCTGGAATCTCGCTATGGTGCTCTATATTCTGGCACAGGCGGCATTCTATACGGCGGCGGTGGCGGTTCCCATGATACTTGCCTCCCTTCCCTGCGGCTTTGCGGGAAAGATGTGGAGCAATCCGGTGTATATGCTGTCCAGGGATTATGATATGAGAAAGGGCGGGGAGTACGGGATCAGTTTTCTGCGGCAGAACATGATGCGCGAGATGAATGTGCCCCAGGCTTTTGCGGCGACTGCGTTGTGCTTTTTCCTGTATCTGGTGTTGATGGGAATCATTCTTTATACTTGTAATTTGCTGCTCGGCGGTATCTGGGGGATTGTTATCTCTTTTATTGTGCATATCAGCGGCTATGGACTGGCTTTTTCGGGGGATATCAGATTTGCGCTGATGGAATATGCACGTCCGGGAAATTTTGCGGATTCCGGCGGAATGCATCTGGCGCAGCCTGTGGCGGTTATGGCTGGGCTTGCGGCAGTGCTTGTGGTTGTGGGAGACCGTTTTATGGATAAGGTGGATTTTAAGGGGGATGCACAGGAATAAAACAGTATTTAAAGAGAACGGCAGTCGGAACAGGGGGAAAGGATGGAAAAAGGATTTTTATATGATTATCTTGGGGGAATTGAATATCCCGATGCCGGAAGCATCTATTTTGGAAGAATCCCGCTGATTCCGATGGGGCGGTGGCTGATGGGAGTGGCGGTGATCCTTTTTATTACAGGAATCTATTTGAGCCGCAGACGACAGATTTTTGTATTTGAGATGGTGCGGCTCGGCGGAAAGAAGAGCTGGTGGAATATGGAGTTTCGGGATTTATTTCCGGCAGCCGCGGCGGGATGTCTGTGCTATGCATGTTGTATGAAAGGACTTGACTTTTTCGGGAAATATACAGGAATACAGGGGAAAGAAGAGATACTGATGATGCTTTTGTGGCTGGTTCACATGCTGACACTGGCGAGTATTTTCTGCCTGCTTGATTTGGCCGGTTTTCGGCATGTAACACCGGCGGTTCTATTTATGACAGAGGTGTCAACTTATACGGTGGGCTTTTACTGGTGGGATATATCAAAATATATGTTTGGCAACTGGGGGATGTATTTGCAGAGCGACAGGGTGGAGGAGGTTTACGGTTTTTCCCCGGCGGCGGTAATTCTTTTAGAAGGCCTGATGATCGCGGCGGCGTGGAAGATGGGAGCACTGTTGCTTGAAAGAAAAGACGGTTTCCCATAAATCCACGGAGCGGAAACCGCCGGGTAAAACAGAGAGGTAAAGATCGCAGGATTTGTGTCTGCGCGTTGCTTGTCACAAACTCGTTCATGTGCAGACCGGGCAGCCTGAGCCAAAAGCAACGCAGAAATGAGGAAAAGTATGGAATGTATTGCGGAAATAAAAAACGTGAGCAAAAAATTTGGCGATGAGACAGTGGTCAGAGAGGTTTCGCTGTCTCTGGATGCGGGAAAAATATATGGAATAGCAGGCAGAAACGGTTCCGGAAAAACCGTATTATTTAAGATGATCATCGGTTTTCTAAAGCCGACCACAGGAAAAATTTTTGTGAATGGAAAAGAGATCGGAAAGAATACGGACTTCGCGGAAGATACGGGTATTATCATTGAGACACCCGGATTTCTGGGCGCATTCAGCGGTTATAAAAATCTGGAATACCTTGCCGCCATCAAAAAGCAGATAGGAAAGGATGAGATCCGAAAAAGTATGGAACTTGTAGGGCTTGATCCGGATAGCAGAAAGAAGGTGAAAAAATATTCCCTTGGTATGCGGCAGCGGCTGGGTATCGCCCAGGCGATCATGGAACATCCGAAATTTCTGGTGCTGGATGAACCGATGAACGGGCTGGACCGGGAGGGAGCCGCTGAGATCAGAGAACTTTTTTTAAAATTGAAAAAGGAAGGCACCACGATTCTGCTGTCGAGCCATCACAGGGAGGATATGGAGGAACTCTGTGATAAGGTTTATGAGATGGAGGACGGATGCCTCAAATGCTCAAAAAATGCCTTTTAGCGCCCGCCAAATACTTTCCTGTATTCCCGGGGCGTTTGGTTATGAAACCGTTTAAAAGTTCCGGCAAAGTTGCTGGGGCTGTCGAAGCCGCAGGAAGACGCGATATCGGAAATACTGCACTCCGGACAGCATAAAAGCATCTCGGCGCCCTGCATGATGCGGTATTTTAACAGATACTGGACAGGAGAAAGCTGTATGGTTTTCTGAAAGCAGCGCAGGCATTCCCGCTCTCCGATATCGGCGGACTTTGCGATATCCGACAGGGAAATGTCGGCAGAAAAATTTTTGTGGATAAATTCCAGCATTTTCCGGATACGCAGGTTATCCTGTCCGGGAGCAGGACCGGAGGCATTCAGGGTATCTTCAAATTCTTTCGCCAGAAAAAAACAGATCCGGGACAGATTTTCCCGGACCGTAAACTCAAACCCGGCGGGTTCATTTCGCATTGCTTCAAATGCGCATAAGAACCACTGTAGAATATCTTCCCGCCCGGTGCGAAAAAGGGGCGTGGCGGTAAAACTGCTGCAGGATACCAGCGGCTGTATATATTTCCGGGCAAATACGGAATCTTCATTGCCGGAGATAAGCAGAGGGCTGAAAACAAGGGAGTACAGGTGGCAATAGTCCGCGCCGATGCCGTAATGAAGGATATTTGAATTGATGGCAAAAGCATCCCCTTCTTTCAGATAAAATGCTTTGGAAGGTATTTTCAGTTCCATGCGTCCTTCCACCATATATATGATCTCCAGGTCTTCGTGCCAGTGCCACGGTATGGCATGTTCTTCGCTGTCTGTATAGACGGAAGAATATCCGGCGCAGGGAAAGGCAAGAGTGCCGTGGGGGTTCAGTTCTTTTAATCTTTGATTCTGATGTAATGTACATTCCTGCAGTGCCAAGTGATTTCTCCTTTTTATGTGGGCGGTATGTAATTTGAAAACCGACAATGCCATAACACGGTCCGTGTTAGTCGGTTTTTTTATATTATATGTCCAAAAACAGATTGTATCAAGGCGTAAATGTCGATAAACTAATGACAGTAAAGAAAAGTAAAGCGAAAGCAGCGGATGCTGTCAAGGAGGTCAAAGTATGTTTCAGTTACTGTTAGCTATTATTTATCTGGCATTTATCAGCCTTGGGCTGCCGGATTCCCTTTTGGGTTCGGCGTGGCCGCTTATGTACCGGGAGTTTTCCGTACCGGTTTCCTATGCGGGCGGTATTTCGATGATCATTGCCGCGGGAACAATTGTTTCCAGTTTGCAGTGTGACCGTCTGACAAAAAAACTGGGGACGGGAAAAGTGACGGCGATCAGTGTGCTGACCACCGCCGCGGCATTATTCGGCTTTTCGATAAGCCATTCCTTTGCGGCATTGTGTATCTGGGCAATTCCCTACGGCCTCGGCGCAGGCTGTGTGGATGCTTCCCTGAATAATTATGTGGCGCTTCACTATGCGAGCCGCCATATGAGCTGGCTGCATTGCATGTGGGGCGTAGGGGCTTCCCTTGGACCTTATATCATGGGATTTGCGTTGTCAAACGGTCAGAGCTGGAATATGGGTTACCGCTATATCGGCATTTTGCAGATACTGTTGACAATGATCCTGCTGATCAGCCTGCCGCTGTGGAAACGTCAGGGTGCCGCAGGAGCGGATTTCGGAGATAACGGCGCCGGCGGATCATCACAAAAAGAGGCGCTTTCTCTTGCACAGATCATCCGTATTCCGGGGGCAAAGGAAGTGATGATTACCTTTTTCTGTTATTGCGCGGTGGAACAGACAGCGGGGCTCTGGGCAAGCAGTTACCTTGTACTGCATGGCGGGCTTACGTCCGAGGCGGCGGCAGGTTTTGCCAGCCTGTTTTATATCGGCATTACCGCAGGGCGGGCGCTTGGCGGATTTTTGACAATGAAATTAAATGATACACATATGATAAGACTTGGACAGGGCGTGATCCTGCTTGGTAATGTATTATTGCTATTGCCGCTCGGAGGAAATGCCGCCCTTTTGGGACTGATTATGGTAGGCCTTGGATGTGCGCCGATTTATCCGTCCATCATTCACTCAACACCGGAGCATTTCGGAGCGGATAAATCTCAGGCGGTGATCGGGGTTCAGATGGCGGCGGCTTATGTGGGAACCTGCCTGATGCCGCCGGTTTTCGGGCTGATTGCAAACCATATCAGTGCATCGCTCCTGCCGTTGTATTTACTGGCGATTCTGGGGATGATGGTGTTCATGCATGAAAAATTACTGAAAAAAGCAAAACAAATAGGATAAAGGAGGCGAAGAATGGTTGATCTACATATGCACAGCAGTTACAGCGACGACGGCGAGTACAGTCCGCAGGAACTGGTACGGAAATGTTTTGATGCAGGTATAAGAGTGATGTCTGTTACGGACCATAACTGTGTACGGGCGAATGCGGAGGCGGAGGAGGCCGCCGGGGCAAAAAATATCCGTTATATCCCGGGTGTCGAGATAGACTGTATTTTTCAGGGCATAAATTTTCATGTACTCGGCTATGGAATAGATTATAAGAGCCATGACTTTGAGGAAGTGGAACGGAATATAGAGAGGCAGAGCTTTCAGGCATCTATGGAAAGGCTTACCCTGACACAGGCACTGGGGTTTCATGTGACGGAAAACGATATGTGGGCGTTGGCAAAGGATCGCTATCAGAAGGATATATGGACAGGAGAAATGTTTGCGGAGGTCCTTTTGGGCAGGCAGGAATATCAGAATCATCCGCTTTTAAAACCGTACCGCCCGGGAGGTTACCGGGGAGATAATCCCTACGTCAATTTTTACTGGGACTATTATGCTCAGGGAACCTCCTGCTATGTCGAAATAGAATATCCGAAAATGAAAGAGGTTATCGATCTGATCCATGCAAACGGAGGATTTGCGGTATTGGCGCATCCGGGAGTAAATCTGAAAGAAAAATTATACCTGCTGGATGATATTATGATTTTGGGCATAGATGGAATAGAAGCTTTCAGCAGTTACCATACAAAAGAGCAGGCGGAATTTTTTTACGCCGCGGCACGGGAGAGACATCTGATCACAACCTGCGGGAGCGATTATCACGGGAAAACAAAACCTGCCATTCGGGTGGGAGAGCATCATTGCAGGTTAACATATTTCTGAAATCAAAAAATCAGGCGCGCTTAAACTCCTTCCAGAAAGCGATCGTCTCCATCAGGTCGGCTTCATCTTCAAACAGATCCAGAGCCTTTGCTGTTTCTATTGCAAAGTCAACGTAGGCATTGGCTCTGGCGGTAACGATATTTTTATCCAGAACGCAGTCAAAAGCGTCTTCTCTGGTGGAATGAATATTGTGCAGCAGTCCCGCTCTTTCCAGAACATCTACTCCGGCACAGATTCCGCCGATCAGTACGCCCGCTTTTTGTAAAGTTTTCAGGCAGTCATAGACGATATCCTGACCAATATTGGATATATCGCCGCCGGGAACAATAAAGCTGCGGACTTCGGATAAACTGATTTCGGAGAGAGCCGCATCGGGGATAATGGTATAACCTTCCATTGCCGTTATGTTCCGGCCATCCAAAGAGC
Organism: Lachnospiraceae bacterium; assembly: GCA_022799355.1. Taxonomy (GTDB): domain Bacteria; phylum Bacillota; class Clostridia; order Lachnospirales; family Lachnospiraceae; genus 1XD8-76. The sequence continues at coordinate 20,585 of JAAWOG010000013.1, forward strand.
AATAAATAAGATTGCTTTCCGTTGCTTTCAGAAAATAAGTCAGAATGGTAATTTCGTAGATACAGCAGTTTTCATACAGTAAAACGATATCCTTCATGTGGTTTTTCCTCCGTTATATTCACTCCACTCTTCCGGTTTTTCATAATATAAAAACAATTCCGCCGGGATCCTGACGGTGTCGGGCGGCACTGCCGTCTGCATAATACAACCTTTTAACAAAAGCCCGTGTATTCCTTTTTCCTGATCGGGCTTTAAGTGCATCAGAAAGAAGGAGGCACTTCCGTTTTGGCTTTCAGGATAAGAATTTAAATATTCTTTTGTGTAAAACTGTAACTGGTAATCTTTGCTGCATTCATATTCCACTCCGATATAACACATTCCCTTACGGCAGCTGCGTTCAAGCGCTTTATAACAGTGCTCTTTGATTTCCCGTAATTGTTCCGGCGTAACCTTTTTTATAAATCCGGGATCCCTGAACTCCTTTTCGGCATCGTCCCAGACATCGATCAGAGCAACCCGGTTAATATGACACCATACATCCTCACCGGTATGATCCTTAAAACAAAAAGAGCGTCTTTTTCCCACTGTCAGCGTCAGCGTTTTTTCGACAAAATGACGTTTGGAGTCGGGCCGGTGTACGATGATTATGGGCATATCCGGTGCATATCGGGGCAGTCTTTTCCGGTTTGCAACGGTTAAGGTGACCAGTTGGAGATTGTCCCATTCCTCATTTTTCAGCCAGTCGGGTATGGTCCAGCCGGCACGCATCATATCAAGGAACAAACAGATCGTTTGGTAATCCTGTTCGGAATGTTTTAATGAGCCGGCATTGCCGCCCCGCATCTTTAATTTTGTGTTCCCCAGATAAAACGTACTGCAATGCAGGTAACTGTCCGGACGGATTCCCGGTTCCTTTAGCTGGCTTCTGTGACGCCTGCGGCTGTTTCTGCGCACGGGCACTTCCGGCTCATGAAAGGGTTCAATTATGTAGAGCCTGAGTTCACTGCCGGCGCTCATGCCGATAATATGGTACTTTTTCTTATCCCTTTCCATGGTTCTTCCGATGACAAGGACACGCTCCCATTGGATGGGGATTTCTTCCAGGCAGGATAGATTCATATGTTGAGTTCCTTTGCGTATAAGGTAAATTATCAGATAAAATGAAATACCCGGAACAGAAAGCAACGGTATTTATATAAATTATAGCATGAAATATGTTAGAGGTGTCAAGCTTTTTGATTTGCCGGGCATCCATTGAGGGGGGTTCCCAAGTATCTCTGCGATCGGACTTTTATTGAGGCTGACGGTTATTGCTTGATGATGAAAAATGTCCTCCGGCACTGATTTTCATAATATCATTATAATTCTCACTCGGATAAACATAATCATCCGGCTTTATTGTTGTTTCATAGGTATCTCGAACAAGATCATCTGCCAACTCATCTATCTGCTGTTCCACCAGTTCCACTGCTTCTTTATGAGGATTGACAGCAGCAGCCAATGCCTCTATGCTGCTTGTGACTCTACCAATTGCCATTTTGTACACCTCCCTCCATTATATATTGTCATTCGGAATAATCAGCACCTTTTTATAAAAATTTCCGACTCAGGCATATGCTTTGACTGCGTAATAAGGTTCTGCTTATTCCGTCCATTTCACGTCACTTCTCCCAAAGCCGCCGCTGTAAGGCTGCATCATACGGATAATTTATATTTATATTATCTCAAGTTTTTTCTAACAAATACTTTTCCGTATATCCATCAAACAGTTCCTTATACAGTTCGTTTCTCTCTTTGACATTCCGTGCATATTGATGCAATGCGTACTGGTCCGTTTCGGATGCCATCTGTTCCTCCGCTATGTTGGAGCAATGCTTCGCAATACGCTCCAGGGAAGTAACCATATCTGTAAGCGCCAAACCAAGTTCCACAGAGCATCTTCCTTTCTCCAGCCTCTTGCTATGGTTTTTTCGGATATCTTTTTTTACCTGACTGATCACATCGGCAAGCGGATCAATACGAAACGCCATCTCTTTGTCCTCATGTATAAAACCGGAAACCGTACATTCTACGATCTCGAGGGTTGCCTCATAGATCAGCCTTGCTTCCGCAGTCGCTTTCTTTGAAAATTTTTCTTTGCTCTTATACAGCTTCTTTTGCGTATATGCGATGCCCTTTGTATAATCGGATATCCTTTCAAAATCCGTAATGCACCTGCTGAATTTATTGATGGTTTTACTGTCCCGTTCCGAGAGCGGCTTTGTGGAAAGTTTTGCCAGGTAGGTCGATAACTCATCTTCCCTGACATCTACTTCCTGCTCAATTTCCATAATTGTCTGCACGGCGTTTTCATCATATTTTTCCTGGGCAAATACACATAAACTCATTGCCTTTAAGATAAGCTGCGCCATATCACACACCACGTTTTTACATTGCGCAACCGCAAACGCAGGCTTTTCCAGAAATCTTTCGTCCAGCACTTTTCCTGACGTTTCCAATGTCTCGTCCTCTGACTGCGGGATGGTAAAATATGCGAGTTTTACCAGCAGCTCGGAAGCAGGAAGCAGCACGAGTGTTGAGACAATATTAAACACACTGTGTATCACTGCAATGACTGCACCGTTTGCCGTATCCGACAAAAAAGCAAACCGTACAAAATGGTTTATGGCATAAAATACCGCCATAAACACAATCGTACCTATCAGGTTGAAATAAAGATGTACCAAAGATGCCCTTCTTGCATTTCTGTTTGCACCGACACCGGAAAGCAGCGCTGTGACACAGGTTCCGATATTCTGTCCCATGATCACCGGAAGCGCGGCTCCCACCGTGACGCTTCCGGTGGCACACATCGCCTGCAAAATACCGACGGAAGCAGAAGAACTCTGAATCACCGCAGTTAGAACCGCTCCGACTATCATACCTAAGACAGGGTTTTCAAATGCCGTAAAAAGTGAGGTGAATTCCGGTACATTTGCAAGCGGCTTTACGGCGCTGCTCATAGTTTCCATTCCGAACATAAGTACTGCAAACCCAATCAGAATCGTTCCCACATCATTCTTTTTCGCATTCTTGATAAACATTAACAGTATCACACCGATGAGGGCCAATACCGGAGAAAAAGACGAGGGCTTCAGAAGTTTTACAAAAAAATTCCCGCTTTCGATACCGGAAAGGCTTAGAATCCACGAGGTAACTGTCGTACCGATATTTGCACCCATAATCACGCCGACTGCCTGTGACAGTTTCATAATACCGGAATTAACGAACCCCACTACCATAACCGTTGTGGCGGAAGAAGACTGAATCACCGCTGTCACGCCGGCTCCAAGCAGGACAGCTTTCGCAGGATTATTAGTCATACGCTCCAGTACTTGCTCCAGCCTGCCGCCTGCCATCTTGGACAAGGCATCTCCCATTGTTTTCATTCCATATAAAAATAATGCCAACCCGCCAATCATTGTCAGCAATCCAAAGAAGTCCATCTGACCATAATCCTCTTTAAATAAATTTTTTGTTATTAAATGGTATCCAATTTATGTAAAATCTAAAATGTAATTTATGTAAAATCCGTGTAAAATTCCATGGATTATATTTATTAATATAGAAATAATTATATTGTGGTGATTTTATAAATATTGCTCATGAAAAGGTTGACAGGGTGCTCTACAACAGAGGGAGTGTATCGGAAGAAAGGTTTATGCTCCGGCACATATATAGCATTTTTTTGTCATCTGCATATATCTGACAGCAAAAAAATCCAGACTTGTGCATGTTGACAGGAAAAGTCCATAAAAAAGTGAAGAAACTGACAAATAAATGCTACCAAAGCTGTGTTAAAGTAAAAAATGTAAGAGGCATTTTGTGAAACGGAAGATTTTTTGCGGAGTGAAAGGTTTTCCTGAGGCAAAAGCGTTTTACATAAAAAAAGAAAGGGAGGATATATCAATGTCCAAAAAGTTACTTAGTGTTTTACTTAGCACAGCAATGGTAGCAGCTCTTCTTGTTGGATGCGGTAATTCTGCAGCAGAAGAACCCGCAGCGGCAACAGAGGAAGCAGCTCCGGAAGAAGAAGCTCCTGCAGAAGAGGCAGAAGCACCCGCAGAGGATGCGGAAGAAGCTCCCGCAGCGGCAACAGGAACCAAGGTTGGCGTTTCCATGCCGACAAAGGATCTGCAGAGATGGAACCAGGACGGCGCAAACATGCAGGCTGAACTGGAAGCAGCAGGTTACGAAGTTGACCTTCAGTATGCAAACAACAGCGAAGCGGATCAGCTTTCTCAGATCGAGAACATGATCTCCAGCGGTGCAAACGTACTGGTTATCGCAGCAATCGAGGCTTCTTCCTTAGGTGAAGCTCTTGATATGGCAAAAGCAAACAATATCCCTGTTATCGCGTATGACCGTCTGTTAATGAACAGCGACGCAGTTTCCTACTATGCAACATTTGATAACTACAAAGTAGGTGTTACACAGGGACAGTACATCGTAGATACTCTGGATCTTGACAATGCGGAAGGTCCTTTCAACCTTGAGATCACAGCAGGCGATCCGGGTGACAACAATGCGCCTTTCTTCTACAACGGTGCAATGGATACCCTGAAACCTTACATTGAGTCCGGCAAACTGGTAGTAAAATCCGGTCAGACTGAATTTGAAGAAGTTGGTACACCGAAGTGGGCAACAGAGACAGCACAGTCCAGAGCAGATAATATCATCAATACTTATTATGCGGACGGCACCAACATTGACGTATGGCTTTGCTCCAATGATTCCACAGCAATGGGCGTAACAAACTCTCTGGCAGCTAACTACACAGGAGAATATCCTATCGTTACCGGTCAGGACTGCGATATCCAGAATACAAAGAACATGATCGCTGGCAAACAGTCCATGTCCGTATTCAAAGATACACGTACTCTGGCATCCCAGGTTGTTAAGATGGTTGGTCAGATCTTAAACGGCGAAGAAGTAGAAGTAAACGATACGGAGACTTATGACAACGGAACAGGCATTATTCCTTCTTTCCTTTGCGAGCCCGTATTCGCAGATGCTAACAACTACAAAGAGCTGCTGATTGATTCCGGTTACTACACAGAGGATCAGTTGAAATAAGTAAGCTGCAACAAAAGGACACGGACGCCCGTGAGGCGTGTGGCCGTCGTCCGAAACAGCATAAAGAACAACATACAGGCGGGTTATCATACCCGCCTGTTCTAAACTGACAAGGCTGTTATGAGAGTAAACTGTAATGATTGGAGGGAGTTATTTTGGCAAAAGTATTACTTGAGATGAAGAATATTACCAAAACCTTCCCTGGCGTCAAAGCCCTTGACAACGTGAATCTGAAAGTGGAAGAAGGCGAGATCCATGCTCTGGTAGGGGAAAACGGAGCAGGAAAATCCACGTTGATGAATGTTTTGAGCGGCATTTATCCTTATGGTACTTATGAGGGAGATATCATCTACAACGGTGAAGTCTGCAAATTCAATAAGATCAAGGACTCGGAGCAAAAGGGAATCGTTATTATTCATCAGGAACTTGCACTTGTTCCTTATATGTCCATCGGTGAGAATATGTTTCTCGGCAATGAACAGGGGAAAAAGAGCGCGATTGACTGGGATAAGACTTATGCGGAAGCGGACAAATATCTGAGAATGGTGGGGTTGTCCGAATCTTCCAAGATACTTGTAAAAGAAATCGGAACCGGTAAACAGCAGCTTGTGGAGATAGCGAAAGCTCTTGCAAAGAGCGCAAAACTGCTGATCCTGGATGAGCCTACGTCGTCTTTAAATGAGACCGATTCCAAAGCCCTGCTTGATCTGATGCTGGAGTTCAAGAAACAGGGTATGACAATGATCATTATAACTCATAAATTGAACGAGGTTGTTTATGTGGCGGATAAGATTACGGTTGTCCGTGATGGTTCCACGATCGAAACCATGGATAAACATACCACGGAGATTTCAGAGGATAGAATTATAAAAGGGATGGTCGGCCGTGAGATCACTGACCGTTTCCCGAAGCGCCATAATGTGAAGATCGGCGATGTCAATATGGAGGTAAAGGACTGGACGGTATACCATCCGCTTTATCCCGAGAGAAAAGTAGTGGATCATGTGGCATTTAATGTGCGCAAAGGGGAAGTGGTCGGCATATACGGTCTGATGGGTGCGGGACGTACGGAACTTGCCATGAGCATTTTCGGACAGTCCTACGGCACAGGTATCACAGGGACTTTAAAACTGGACGGGAAGGAAGTACAGTTGAAGAATCCCCAGGAAGCGATCAAAAACAAACTGGCGTATGTGACAGAGGACAGAAAAGGAAACGGGCTTGTACTGTCCAATTCGATCAAAGTCAATACGTCCCTTGCCAATTTAAACAGCATCAGCAGCCATATGGTTATCGATAAAGACAAAGAGTATCAGGTGGCGGAAGAATACAGGGGGAAACTGAAAACAAAGTGTCCCACCGTAGAACAGAATGTGGGCAACCTTTCCGGAGGAAACCAGCAGAAGGTGCTGCTTGCGAAATGGATGTTCACAGATCCGGACGTGTTGATTCTGGATGAACCTACAAGGGGTATCGATGTCGGCGCAAAATATGAGATCTATTGTATCATCAATGATCTTGTGGCGGCAGGGAAGTCGGTTGTTATGATCTCATCCGAACTGCCGGAAGTACTGGGTATGAGCGACAGGATTTATATTATGAATGCTGCGAAGATCGTCGGTGAATTAAATGCGGAGGAAGCGACACAGGAGCTGATCATGAGCAACATCATAAAATCGGGAGAGGGGGTATAAAAAATGGCAAATATAAAAATTTCTGATATATTAAAAAAATATACCATGGTCATTGCCCTGATTCTGGTCCTCATATTTTTTCAGATAGGGACAGGGGGAAAGATCCTCTTTGCGCAGAACGTCAACAGCCTGATCTCCCAGAATGCTTATGTGTTTGTTCTGGCGACAGGTATGCTGTTATGTATTCTGACCGGCGGTAATATCGACCTTTCGGTTGGTTCCGTTGTCTGCTTTACGGGCGGTATCGGCGCAGTGCTGATGGCAAAAGGAACAAATATGGTGGCGGCGGTTATCGTTATGCTTGTTATCGGTCTGCTGGTAGGCATGTTTCAGGGGTTCTGGATCGCCTATATCAAAGTGCCTCCTTTTATCGCGACACTGGCGGGTATGTATGCTTTCAGGGGGCTGTCAAACGTGGTTTTGCAGGGCTATGCGGTTTCCGTGACCGATGTGGCATTTTTAAATGTATTCGGCGGCGGCGCTGATTGTTACATACCGGATTTTCTGGGCGGGGAAAATATGAATCTGACCTGTCTGGCGGCGGGGATAGTGATCGCAGTGATCTATGTTCTTCTCACGGTAAGGACCAGAATTTCCAGAAAGAAAAAGGGATATGAGACGGGCGCTCTTGCTGGCGAAATCGTGAAAGTTGTTCTGATCAGTGTCCTGATTATCTGGCTGTTTTATAAACTGGCAAATTTCAAGGGTATTTCGGCAGCGTTGATCTGGATCGCGCTGATACTGCTTATTTATTCTTATGTCACAAGAAAGACGACCATGGGGCGTTATCTGTATGCGGTGGGCGGCAACGAGAAGGCAACCAGGCTTTCCGGCGTCAATACAAAGCGGATATATTTCTTTGCCTATGCAAACATGGGGCTGCTTGCGGGCCTTGCAGGAGCACTGACGATCGCAAGAGCGGCTTCCGCACAGCCTACTTACGGTCAGGGATATGAGATGGACGCCATTGCGTCCTGCTTTATCGGCGGTGCGTCGGCATACGGCGGTATCGGTTCCATCACAGGGATGGCAATCGGCGCAACACTGATGGGCGTGATCAACCAGGGTATGAGTATCATGGGTATTAACGCGAACTATCAGAGCGTTGTAAAGGGCCTGGTACTTCTGATTGCGATCATCTTTGACGTGATGTCCAAGAAAGAGAAGAAATAGGAGGGAGGATAAAGGAAATGAAAAATGCTGTAACAGTACTGCGAAAAAATACAATGATATTTGTCCTGCTTCTTGTGTATCTTTTCTTTACACTTATGACAAAAGGACAGATGTTTACGCCGCTTAACTTTAACGCACTGATCATACAGAACGCGTATGTCTATATTCTGGCAACGGGTATGCTGATGTGTATGCTGACCGGCGGCAATATTGACTTATCCTGCGGCTCCTTTGTCTGCTTTGCGGGGGCGATCGGCGGGATCTGTATGGTAGTGAAGGAAATGAATGTAGGGCTGTCTATCCTGGTCATGCTGTGCGTCGGCATTATTTACGGTATGGTTTTGGGATTTTTGATCGCCTATATGAATATTCCGCCCTGGATTGCGACTCTTGCCGGATATCTGGCATTCCGCGGCTGGGCGACGGCGCTCCTGAGCGCGAACAGCTCCACCGGCAGTATCGCACCGTTCCCGGACAGCTTTTTAAAGATTTTTTCGGGCAAACTTTTTGAGACGCCCCTGAATGAGCTGAATATTCCCTGCTTTGCTGCCGGGGTGATAGCTAGTGTTATCGTTATTGTCAGTATTATTATGACAAGGAAAAACAGAGTAAAGAAGGGGTATGAAGTAGGCTCTGTGGCATCTATGGCAGTTAAGATCGTGATTCTGACAGCGGTTATTATGCTGTTTGCCTACAAGCTGGCATTATCCGGCGGTATTCCGACTGCCCTTGTCTGGGTTGTGGTAGTTGTGCTGATCTACCAGTTTATTACATCCAAGACAACGATCGGACGTTATTTCTATACGATCGGCGGCAACAGAGAGGCAACCAGGCTTTCAGGAATCAATACAAAGAGAATCATGTTTATGGCTTATCTGAACATGGCGGTGCTGACATCTATTACGGCGCTCATAGTGGTTGCAAGAACCAGGGCGGCAAATGCCATGGCGGGGACAAACTTTGAGATGGATGCCATTTCGGCCTGCGTAGTGGGCGGCGTTTCCGCATATGGTGGTTCCGGCAGCGTGTTCGGCATGGTAGTCGGCGCAACGCTGATCGGTGTGATCAACCTCGGCATGAGCTTGATGGGCGTTGATGCAAACTGGCAGAAGGTGATCAAGGGTATCGTGCTTTTGGCAGCGGTTGTGTTTGAAATCTTGAATAATAAAGATAAGACGAAGGATTGATTACTCTCATAATAAATCCACAAAAAGGGGCTGCTCCGCTTTGGCGGGGCGGCTTCTTTTTGTGGATTATATGTGGAAAAAAAATACGGGATGTGCTATATTAATGTGATATTAAAATTTCCCGGTTCTGACTTAACGATTCATTAATGCGGCAGGCAGGAGCCCGGACCGGTTAAAACAGGGAAGATTTGCGGAAAGGATTTTATCATGAATACGAGAGAATATAAGACAAAAGAGCTATGGAGCCGGTTTACACCCTATTTCAGAAAATATTACAGGACGCTGGCGATGGATCTTTTCTGTGCGGCGCTGACTACCCTGTGCGAGCTGGTGCTGCCGATGATTATGCGGTATATTACAAATACCGGGATACGGGATCTGGCTGCCTTGACGGTAGGTACGGTGGCCAGGCTAGGAATGGTCTATCTGGTTCTGCGGATCGTGGACTGTATTGCAGCTTATTATATGGCGAATGTAGGACATGTGATGGGTGCCAGAATAGAGACGGATATGCGGCGGGAGGCATACGGTCACCTGCAGCAACTCTCCAACACTTACTATAATAATACCAAAGTTGGGCAGATCATGGGAAGGATTACCAATGATCTGTTTGATGTAACGGAGTTTGCCCATCATTGTCCGGAGGAGTTCTTTATCGCGGGAATTAAGGCAGTCATCGCCTTTATTTTGCTGGCAAGGATCAATCTGCTTCTGACGGTGCTCATCTTTTTATGCGTGCCGTTGATGATAGCGGTGTGCATGATGTTCAATTTCCGTATGAAAAAGGTGTTCGGCAAACAGCGCCAGCAGATCGGGGAACTGAATGCCAGGATAGAGGACAGCCTGCTTGGGCAGAAAGTCGTAAAAGCGTTTACCAATGAAGAGGTAGAAAACGAGAAATTCGAGCAGGATAACGGGGCTTTTCTGGACATTAAAAAAGAGTCCTATAAGTATATGGGTGCTTTCCAGACAACGGTGCGGATGTTTGACGGGCTGATGTATCTGTTGGTGCTGGTGGCAGGCAGCGCGTTTATGCTGAAGGGGCTGATAGAGCCGGGGGATTTGGTGGCGTATATTATGTATGTGTCCACACTGATCGCTACGATCCGCAGGATCATTGAGTTTGCGGAACAGTTCCAGAGGGGTATGACCGGTATCGAGAGGTTTTTGCAGATCATGGATGCGGATATAGAGATCTTTGATGAGCCGGATGCGGTGGAACTCAAAGATCCGAAGGGAAATATTGTATTTGAGGATGTGAATTTTGAATACCCGGATGATCATAATCAGGTGTTCAGCCATCTGAATCTGTCCATACGGGCGGGTGAGAAGGTGGCGATCGTAGGTCCCTCCGGTGGCGGAAAGACAACTCTGTGCAATTTGATTCCCCGTTTTTATGATGTATCGGCGGGACATATTACGCTGGATGGGAAGGATATCAAGGACTTTACGTTAAAGAGCCTCAGAAAGAGCATTGGTATGGTACAGCAGGATGTGTATCTGTTTTCGGGGACTATTTTTGAGAATATCGCGTATGGAAGGCAGGGTGCATTAAAGGAGGATGTAGTGGAGGCGGCGAAGCGTGCCGGTGCCCATGAATTTATTATGGGATTGAAGGACGGTTACGATACCTATGTGGGTGAGCGGGGCGTAAAGCTCTCAGGCGGACAAAAGCAGCGCATCAGCATAGCCCGGGTATTTCTGAAAAACCCGCCGATCATTATTCTCGATGAAGCGACTTCCGCGCTTGACAATGAGAGTGAGTTTGAGGTGGCAAAATCCCTGGCAAAACTGTCCGAGGGGAGAACGACTCTGACCATTGCGCACAGGCTTTCCACGATCCGCAATTCCGACAGGATTCTTGTGCTGACGGAGGAGGGCATTGTGGAAGAAGGAAATCATGATGCGCTGATGGAACTTAAGGGAATGTATTATCATTTTTATGAGATGGCAAATGAATTGAAGTAAATAACGCAGGAGTGAATACCTTTCTTAAATTGGGAAATACTGTAAAGTGTGAGGGGCTGGAAAATCTTCTCACACTTTTATCATTCACGGCAATAAAGTTTGCAGATGACGCAGTTATTGTCCGTGGCAGTATAACGGGAAAAATGGGAGAAAGGTATGTATCAAAAAGGCGATTATGTAGTATATGGAACAAAGGGCGTATGCCTGATAGAAGATGTGATGATGCTGGACTGGGGAGCGGATTGTATCTCTTCGGAGAAACTCTGCTATAAACTGACGCCGCGCTTTGTGAAGGGCAGTACGATTTATGCGCCGGTGGAAAACGAAAAGACGGTGATCCGTTCCGTAATGTCCGGGGAGGAAGCCGAAACGGTGTTAAACAGGGTGAGACAACTTGAGACACTCTGGGTAAAAGATGAAAAGGAGCGGGAAGCGAGTTACCGCAGGGCGCTGCTTAGCGGAAACAGTATGGAGTGGTCGAGGATTGTCAAGACGCTTTACCTGCGTAAGCGGGAAAGACAGAAATCAGGTAAGCGTATGACCTGTATTGATGAGAGGTATCTGCATATTGCGGAAAGTATTTTATTTGGGGAGATGTCCCTGCCGCTGAAACTGACGGTGAAAGAGGTGGAGGAGAAGTATTTTCAGAAAGTGAATGAAGGTGAATAGTTTCAAATTACGAAACGGATTGCACAATAAAAACGGAGTATCCGGATGTGCAGTTTGTTTTGGAACGATTTTTCCTTTAACTCTACCGCTTATAACAAAAGGAGGGGAGAAAACTGTTTTCTGTGCGTATACCCACATTTGGAGGTCATTGAAGAGCATCCGTTCTGTATTCGGTGGCCTTTTTCATTTCTATGATACTCTGACTGGTAAGGAACATCTCCCATTAACTTATCCCAATATTGTATACGATATCCTGGTAAATGCAATGATTACGAAAAAGTTCAAATAATGTGCCGCGCCTGCAATCCGTTAAACAACAGATGAGAAAAAGTTTAGAAATCTTTAATAGATGTGTCCATTAATTCATGATTCTGTTATTGCTTTATTTTTGCAAATCAGCTAGAATCTATACTGATAAGCAATGAAATGTTCCCAATAACACCGGCTGATGAGCGCTGACGTTTCGGGGCATATGGAAAAATTCATTGCTTGCGGGTTAACTATTGAGCAAAATGCATATTTTGCGTGTCGGCGAGACAGGAAAGGAGAAAAAGGCAGAGACGGCAGCCTTTGCCCTGAAAGAGAATGGACCAACCTTATCAAAACAATAACAATAACCAATATAATAACGGAGGCGGTTATAACAACGGTTACAATAACGGAGGCGGTTATAACAATAACGGTTATAATAACGGCAACAATGGAAACAACGGAAACGGAGGGCCGGGAACACCGGGGCCCGGAAAGGGAAATGATCCGAAGAAGCAGAATATCTTTCTGCTGATGCTTGCCGCAGTCATCACAATGATTTTTATCGGAATGCTGATGCTGGGAATGAGCAGCCAGAAAACAGAGGTGACTTACAGCGAATTTATTGAAATGGTGGAAGAGGATAAAGTGGAATCCGTCATTTTTATCGCTGACAGGCTGGATTTTGCCCTGAAAGCGGAAGAGACGGGGGAAGAAGCGGGAGAAAGCTCAGATCAAACGAAAAATACACCGTCATCCGGGACGGAAAACCCCGTGATTAAACAGCAGGAGAAAATGCTTAACATTTGGGGCGTCCCGACACAGAGTTATTACACGATCCGGGTGCAGGACGATGAACTCACCGCAAGGCTTCTCGAGCACAATGTCAATATTAAGGGACAGACCGCAGGACTGCTTGATTCTATTGTTTCGATTCTTATCTCGGTGGTGCTTCCGATCGTCCTGATGTGGCTGCTTTTAAGCTTCCTTTTCAGAAAGATGAGCAAGAGCGGCGGTATTATGGGTATGGGTAAGACCACTGCGAAGGTCTATGTACAGAAAGAGACGGGCGTAACATTTAAGGATGTGGCAGGCGAGGACGAGGCGAAAGAGTCCCTTGTGGAAGTGGTGGACTTTCTGCATAATCCGGGCAAATATTCACAGGTGGGAGCAAAACTTCCCAAAGGTGCGCTGCTTGTGGGACCTCCCGGTACGGGTAAAACATTGCTTGCAAGGGCGGTGGCAGGCGAGGCGAAAGTACCTTTCTTTTCCCTTGCGGGTTCGGATTTTATTGAGTTATATGTAGGGCTCGGAGCTTCCCGTGTGAGAGACCTGTTCCGGGAAGCGGAGAAGAATGCGCCCTGTATCGTGTTCATCGATGAGATTGACGCGATCGGAAGAAGCAGGGATTCCAAGTACGGCGGCGGAAATGAGGAGCGGGAACAGACGCTGAACCAGCTGCTTTCCGAGATGGACGGATTTGACGGAAAGAGCGGCATTATTATTCTGGCGGCGACCAACAGACCGGAGATCCTGGATAAGGCGCTGCTTCGCCCGGGACGTTTCGACAGGCGGATCATTGTGGATAAGCCGGATCTCAAAGGGCGTGTGGAAATCCTGAAAGTACATGCGAAGGATGTGCTGATGGATGATTCTGTGGACCTTAATGAAATTGCGCTGGCAACCAGCGGGGCCGTAGGTTCCGATCTGGCAAATATGATAAACGAGGCGGCGATCAACGCCGTGAAGATGGGAAGAAGCTGTGTTTCCCAGAAAGATCTTTTCGATGCGGTGGAGCAGGTGCTGGTGGGTAAGGAAAAGAAAGACCGCATTATGAGTAAAGAAGAGCGGCGTATCGTATCTTACCACGAGACAGGGCACGCACTGGTATCGGCGCTTCAGAAAAATTCCGAACCGGTACAGAAGATCACGATCGTACCAAGGACCATGGGAGCTTTGGGCTACGTGATGCAGGTGCCGGAGGAAGAGAAATTTTTAAATACGGAAGCGGAGCTGCGTGATATGCTGGTAGGACTTCTGGCAGGGCGCGCGGCGGAGGAGATCGTCTTTGATACCGTGACAACGGGCGCTTCCAATGATATTGAGAAGGCGACCAATATTGCCCGTTCCATGGTGACGCAGTACGGTATGAGCAAGAAATTCGGGCTGATGGGACTGGAATCCGTGGAGAGCAGATATCTGGACGGCAGGACCGTTATGAACTGCAGCGATAATACGGCTGCGGATGTGGATACGGAAGTTATGAAGCTGCTCAAGGACAGCTATAAGGAAGCAAAGAAACTTTTGAAAGAAAACAGAAAGCTGTTGGATAAACTGGCAGAGTTCCTGATCGAGAAAGAAACGATCACCGGCAAGGAATTTATGAAAATCTACCGGAAAGAAAAAGGATTGCCGGAACCCGAGGAGAAACCGGAGGAGAAAAAAGCGGAGCAGTCACCCGCCGGGCGGGTTGCTCCGGATTTCCGGATACCGGGAAATTACGGGCGGCCTCCGATACCTCCCGTAGGCGGCTTCAGGCAGGGAATGCCCCAGGGGAATCCTTATCAGAACGGCCAGCCGGGACCGGGAATGCCCCAGGGAAACCCCTATCAAAACGGTCAGCCGGGACCGGGAATGCCTCAGGGAAATCCGTACCAAAATGGTAATCCCCAGCCGGGGACACCTCAGGGAAATCCGTATCAGAACGGTCAGCCGGGGCCGGGAATGCCCCAGGGAAACCCGTATCAGAACGGCCAGCCAGGACCGGGAATGCCCCAGGGAAACCCGTATCAGAACGGCCAGCCGGGACCGGGAGTACCTCAGGGGAATCCTTATCAAAACGGTCAGCCGGACGGGGCAGCCCGGAATAACCCTTATCAGAGCGGAAGTCAGGGGACGGAAGAGCCGAGAAACAGCAGAAAAGAGGCGTGGGATGCTCAGTACCGGCAGAATCATTGGTCCAATCAGGCGGAGAACCGTACCCAGCCTCAGGGAAACCCCTATCAAAATGGCCAGCCCGGGGCAGGGAAGCCTCAGGGAAACCCGTATCAGAACGGTATACCGGGCGCTTTTTCGGGTGTACCGCAGGACATTGTGGAGAAGCCGGAAGACAGGGAATTTGAACCTTATGAGAAACCGGAAATGCCAAAGGAAAAGCCTGCGGCCGAGGCGGAGAGTGTTCAGGAGTCTGCCATTGTGGATAATGAGCAGGATGCGGAAATCGTGCTCGAAGCGGCAGTGGAAGCTCTGAAGCAGGAGGAAAAGGGCGAAGGAAAACCGGAGGCCGGGGATGTGACAGAGGAAGAAAAAGAAGTAATTGTCCGTGAATCCGAAAAAGAAAACCCGGAGGATCGCGGCTAATCGGGTAAAATCCGAATATAGAAAATTTGAGAGTCTCAGAGCCTTCCAGAGGAGGGGGCTGAGACTTTTCTTGACAATAAGCTGGCTCGCGAAGCGTGACAGCGTTTGTTTTCCCTTTTTATGTACTATAATAAAAGGCATAATAACCGAAGAGCAATGTTAACTGATTGACACTGAACCAGAGAGGATGCTGAAAACAGATCATGTTTGATATAGAAGAAGAGTTAAAGAAACTGCCGGCAAAGCCCGGCGTATATATTATGCACGATGAGGCGGATACGATCCTCTATGTGGGAAAAGCGGTGAATCTGCATAACAGGGTGCGTTCTTATTTTCGGAAGATTCACGGCAGGGGACCGCAGATCGAGAAAATGGTACAGCAGATCGCCAGGTTTGAGTATATTGTGACGGATTCCGAGTTAGAAGCGCTGGTGCTTGAGAATAATCTGATTAAAGAGAACAGCCCGAAATATAATACGCTGCTCAAGGATGATAAAACCTATCCGTTTATCAAGGTGACGGTGTCGGAGGAGTTTCCGCGGGTACTGTTTTCCCGGGAGATGAAAAAGGACAGATCCCGCTATTTTGGTCCGTACACGAGTGCGGCGGCGGTGAAAGATACGATCGATCTGTTGAATAAGCTGTTTAAACTGCGCACCTGCAACAGAGTACTTCCGCGGGATGTAGGGCAGGAACGCCCCTGTCTGAACCATCATATCGGACAGTGCCTTGCGCCCTGTCAGGGGTATATCAGCCGGGAGGAATACAGGGAGCGGGTGGATCAGGCGCTGGATTTTCTTGGCGGCAATTATAATATGATCCTGAAAGATCTGGAAAAAAAGATGCAGGATGCGGCGGAAGAGTTGAATTTTGAGGAGGCGATCCGCTGCCGGGATCTGTATGAAAGTGTGAAGAGCGTTTCCCAGAAACAGAAGATAACCCACAGCGACGGCGAAGACAAGGATGTTATTGCCATGGCACAGGATGAGCAGGATGCGGTCATTCAGGTATTTTTTGTCAGAGGAGGAAAACTGATCGGACGGGAACACTACTATATGACAAATGTGTCAGGAGTTCCCGGCAGAGATATTCTGCAGCAGTTTATCCAGCAGTTCTATGCGGGCACGCCGTTTCTGCCCCGGGAACTGATTCTGCAGGAAAGCGTGGAGGATATGGAAGTGCTGGAGCAGTGGCTCAGCAATAAGCGGGGAAGCAGAGTTTATATCAGGGTACCGCAGAAAGGCACAAAGGAAAAACTGGTGGAACTGGCGGGGCAGAACGCGCAGCTCATTCTGTCGAAAGATAAGGAGAAGATAAAGCGGGAAGAAGGGCGGACTATCGGGGCGGTAAAGGAGATCGCAGCGCTTCTTCATCTGGAACATATCAGCAGAATGGAAGCCTTTGATATTTCCAATATCAGCGGCTTTGAGAATGTGGGTTCTATGGTAGTCTATGAAAAGGGAAAGCCAAAGCGCAGCGATTACCGCAAATTTAAGATCAGGACGGTCAGCGGTCCGGATGATTATGCCTGCATGAAGGAGGTACTGACCAGGCGTTTTCTGCATGGTATGGAGGAGCGGGAAGAACTTACGGCGAAAAAAATGGATACGGAATACGGTTCTTTTACAAAATTCCCGGATCTGCTTTTGATGGACGGCGGAAAGGGGCAGGTCAATATCGCGCTGGAAGTACTGAAAGAATTAAAGATCGATATTCCCGTGTGCGGTATGGTAAAGGATGATAATCACAGGACCAGAGGGCTCTATTTCCACAACAGGGAGATTCCTATCGATAAACATTCCGAAGGGTTTAAACTGATCACAAGGATTCAGGATGAAGCCCACAGGTTTGCCATAGAGTATCACCGCTCTCTGCGGAGCAAAACCCAGGTGAAATCTGTCCTGGAGGATATTCCCGGCGTGGGAGAGGCGAGGCGGAAGGCGCTGATGCGGCATTTTAAGTCCATCAATGAGATGAAGGCGGCAACGATAGAACAGCTTTCGGAAATTCCGGAAATCCCGGAAAATATTGCCAGGGGAATTTATGCGTTTTTTCATCCTGAAGAAGAGAACGGAGGCAATTTTTCCTGTTAATTTCTGGTATGATATGGTATAATATCGGCAGATATTATACCAGCGCCGAGCGAAGCGAGTGTGCATCGCAAAGCGTAGCATGTCGATAGACATGGTATAATATCCACGAAGACAGCGGGCATCGCACTGCGGCGTAAAGGAGAAGGAGAGAATAATTATGGCAAGTATTCGTCTGACAAAAGTAATTGAAAAGATGAAGCTGGAAAATCTGACACCGGAGCTTGATATTAAAAATGTGAAGATATCACAGCCGGATATCAACAGACCGGCGTTACAGCTGGCCGGTTATCTGGAGCATTTTGCAACGACCAGGCTGCAGGTGATGGGGTTTGTGGAATACAGCTATATGATGGGCATGAGTGAAGAAAAAAGAAGAGAGATCTATGACGGGCTTATCCAGGACGACTGTCCGGGGTTTGTATTTTGCAGAGAACTGGTGCCCGATGAGATCTTTCTGGAAATTGCGAATAAGAAGGGCGTGCCCGTTTTAAATACAAAAAAGGCGACTTCGGCGTTTATGGCGGAGATTATCCGCTGGCTAAACGTAAAACTGGCTCCCTGTATTTCCGTACATGGCGTGCTGGTGGATGTATATGGGGAAGGCGTGCTGATTACGGGAGAGAGTGGTATCGGTAAATCTGAGGCGGCGCTGGAGCTGATCAAGAGAGGACACCGCCTTGTGACGGATGATGTGGTGGAACTGCGTAAAGTGAGTGAAGAGACGCTGATCGGTTCGGCGCCGGATATCACAAAGCATTTTATCGAACTGCGCGGTATCGGCATTGTGGATGTGAAAACGCTGTTTGGTGTGTCCTGTGTCAGGGAGACGCAGAATATTGATCTTGTGATCAAGCTGGAAGACTGGGATAAAGATAAAGAGTATGACAGACTTGGGCTGCAGGAGGAATATACGGAATATCTGGGGAATAAGATAGTATGTCACAACATTCCGATCAGGCCCGGGCGGAATCTGGCGATTATCTGTGAGGCGGCAGCGGTAAATCATCGTCAGAAGAAGATGGGCTATAACGCGGCGCAGGAGTTGTATAATCGTGTACAGAGGAATCTGGCGCAGAAGAGGGAAGAAAACTAAGCGTAAAGGAGAAGGACAGAAGATGGGCAATTATGTATTTGGGGTGGACGTTGGGGGAACGTCCGTAAAGATGGGGCTTTTCAATATGGAAGGCATGGCGGTTGACAAGTGGGAGATTCCTACCAGAACGGAGGGGAACGGCGAACATATCCTACCTGATATTGCAGAGAGCATTCATAAAAAAATAGCGGAAAAACAGTATGGAAAAGAGGAGATTGCGGGCATTGGCATAGCGGTACCGGGACCGGTAAACGGTGCGGGGGTTGTCAATAAAGCCGTAAATCTGGGCTGGAATGTAACACCTGTCAAGGAGATTATGGAAAAACTCAGCGGCATTTCGACCGAGGTTGGAAATGACGCAAACGTGGCGGCGCTCGGCGAGATGTGGAAAGGCGGCGGTCAGGGACATACTTCACTTGTTATGGTGACGCTGGGAACCGGGATCGGCGGCGGCGTGATCGTGGATGGCAGGCTTGTGACAGGTGCGGACGGAGCAGGCGGTGAGATCGGGCATATGCACATTATGGACGATGAGGAAGAGGCGTGTAACTGCGGTTGTAAAGGATGCCTGGAACAGTACGGCTCCGCAACCGGTATTGTGCGGCTGGCAAAGAAGGTGCTGGCGGAAACCGATGAACCCAGTGTGCTGCGGGATACGGAGATAACGGCAAAAGCAGTATTTGATGCCGTAAAGGAAGGCGATAAGGCGGCCCGGGAAGCTGCGGAAAGGTTTGGCGAGATACTGGGTAAGGGGCTTGCGGTGATAGCCAGTGTACTGAATCCTGCCGCTTTTGTGATCGGCGGCGGCGTTTCCAAAGCGGGGGAAATCCTGTTTGACTTCATTCGCCCGCCTTTTGAAAAATATGTGTTCCCTGGCAGCAGGGACGCGAAATTCGTGCTTGCAACACTTGGAAATGATGCGGGAATATATGGTGCCGCAAAACTGGTACTGGATGCGGAACAGGAATAAGGGGCTGGATATTGAGAGCGGAAATCATAGCGGAAATAGAACGGATACTGCCTGAAAAACAGATCCTCAGGCAGGAGCCGATGAAACTGCATACAACTTTTCGGGCAGGCGGCAGAGCGGAATTGTTTCTGGAAATAAAGACAGATTATGAGCTGCAAAAATTGCTTACATTTTTTAAGGAAAGTGGTACAAAATACTTTGTAGTAGGGAATGGAAGCAACCTTCTGGTCAGTGATAACGGCTATGACGGCGCGATCCTTCATATTGCGGAAGGATTTGACAATATCGCTGTGGCTGATGAAAAAATAATAGTCGGAGCCGGCGCTTTGCTTAGCAGGACGGCGTCTGCGGCGCTCGAGCATTCCCTTACGGGGCTTGAGTTTGCCTCCGGGATTCCGGGTTCCGTCGGAGGCGGTGCGGTGATGAATGCAGGCGCCTACGAGGGCGAGATGAGCCAGGTGATAAGCAGGGTGAAGGGCATCACGCCGGACGGCGGCAGGGTGGAATATAGTAATCAGGAGTTGGATTTCGGGTATCGCAAGAGCCTGTTAAAGCGGGAAAAGATTGTGGTGACGGAAGTGGAATTTCAGCTTGCCGGAGGCATAAGAAAAGAAATTTCAGCGAAAATGGCGGACTTTGCGGAACGAAGGCGGGTGAAGCAGCCGCTGGAATATCCCAGTGCGGGAAGCACATTTAAGAGGCCGGAAGGATACTTTGCCGGAAAGCTGATCATGGATGCCGGAATGCGGGGGTATTGTGTAGGCGGCGCTCAGGTTTCGGAGAAGCATTGCGGTTTTATTATCAATAAGGGCGGCGCAACTGCCGCGGATATCCGGCAGCTTATGAGAGAAGTACAAAACAGGGTGAAAGAGCAGTTCGGTGTGGAACTGGAGCCCGAAGTGATATATCTGGGAGAGGAATGATCAGACAGCGGAAGTAGAGAGATACAAAAGGAGCCGATATGAGATTTGTGGTTGTGACGGGTATGAGCGGCGGCGGAAAAAGTACGGCATTGAGGATGTTGGAGGATGCGGGCTTTTATTGTGTGGATAATCTGCCGGTCTCTTTGGTGGAGATGTTTGTGGATATGGTTTCTCTGCCGGGAACGGAGGCTTCCAAGGTAGCACTCGGTCTGGATGTGCGGAGCGGACAGTCCTTTCAGGAAGCGGAAAGTATTCTGGACAAGCTGAGAGAGAAAGGGTTTGTCTATGAGATATTGTTTCTGGATGCGGGAGAGAGGGTGCTTTTAAAGCGCTATAAGGAGACAAGAAGGCGGCATCCGCTCTCTCTTTCCGGTGAGAGGATCGAGGGGGGAATACAAAGAGAGAGGGAGATTCTGCGCAAGATCCGGGAGAAGGCGGATTATGTTATTGACACGTCCAATTTGCTGACCAGGGAATTAAAAGAAGAACTGGACCGCATTTTTATCCGAAATGAGGAATATAACAGCCTTATGATAAATGTTGTGTCCTTTGGATTTAAGCATGGCATCCCTGCGGATGCGGACCTTGTGTTTGATGTACGTTTTTTGCCCAATCCTTTTTATATAGAAGAGCTGAAACAGCACACGGGAAATGAAAAGGAAGTGCAGGATTTTGTGATGGGACATCCGGAGAGCCATGAATTTCTGGATAAGCTGGCGGATATGCTCACATTTTTGATTCCCAACTATATCAAGGAAGGGAAATATCAGCTTGTGATAGGAATAGGCTGTACCGGCGGAAAGCACAGGAGTGTGACGCTGGCTAACATGCTCTATGGGAGGCTGAAGGATAAGGGCAGTTATGGGCTGAAACTCAGCCACAGAGATATCGGAATCTGAGTTTATCAGGGAAAGTGAGTGCGCATTGCGGGCGTACTGATACGAAGCGGCATGTTATGATGACAGAAGGGGAGGCGCTGCCTTGTCTTTTTCGGGAGAAGTAAAAGAAGAATTATTAAAGCAGTATGCATCATCCGTGCATTGTATTTATGCGGAACTGTCTGCGATCGTTCTCTTTGGGGACAGGCAGCGGGTAAAAGCGGATTATTTGAAGTTTTTGCCGGAAAATGGGGAAATAACGGTTTTTTTAAACACAGAGAATGATTTTGTGCGACGAAAAGCCTTTACATTGTGCAAAAAAAACATTAATATAAAGATTGATGCAGAAAAAGGGCAGTTGATATTTCCAGCGGAATTTATAAGGGAACATCTGATGCCCGGGCTGAGCGGCAGGCTTGAGAGGCAGTGCTGCAGAAGGGCTTTTCTGCGGGGGGCTTTTCTCAGTATAGGCTCTATGAGCGATCCGGGAAAGAGCTACCATCTGGAATTTGATTGTATCCGGGAGGAGAGGGCAAAGCTTCTGCGGGATTTGATTGTGGGATTTGATATTCCGGCAAAGATCGCTCTGCGGAAAAAGTATTATGTGGTTTATATAAAAGAGGGTTCTGCCATATGCGACATGCTGAATATTATAGGGGCGCATGTGTCGCTGATGGATTTTGAAAATTACAGGATTGTAAAAGAAGTAAGAAATTCCGTCAACAGAAAGGTAAATTGCGAGACGGCAAATATTGCGAAGACGGTAAATGCGGCAGCGGGACAGGTGCGGGATATCATGCTGATACAACAAACCCGGGGGCTTGGGAACCTGCCGAAGAATTTGCGGGAGATGGCAGAGCTTCGTCTGGAGCATCAGGAAGCTACACTGCAGGAATTGGGGGAATTGTTGAAACCTCCGGTAGGAAAGTCCGGGGTAAACCATAGATTAAGGAAGCTTAGTGAGATTGCGGAAAGCATGAGAAAGTAGTGAGAGGAGAAAAGTTATGTTGGAAAAATCTATGAAGATTCAGTTGAAAAATGGGCTTGAAGCGCGGCCTGTTGCAGTTCTTGTACAGGTAGCGAGTCAGCATGAGAGTTCGGTTTATATTGAATCTGCCGGGAAAAAGGTTAATGCCAAGAGTATTATGGGTATGATGAGCCTGGGGCTTGACAGCGGCGCGGAGATCAATGTGGTCGCAGACGGAAAGGATGAGGCAGAGGCAATCTCAAGTATCGAAAAGTTCTTAAGTGATAAGGACTGAGATGGAAAAATAGCCGGAGTTCCCGGTAATTTTCGGGGCGGTTTCCGGTTATCATAATAAAATACAAAAATATTAAATGGAGGTACAAGGATATGCCATTAGTAACAACAAAGGAAATGTTTGAGAAAGCATATAAGGGCGGTTATGCCATTGGTGCTTTCAACGTAAACAACATGGAGATCGTTCAGGGTATCACAGAGGCTTGTGCTGAGGAGAAAGCTCCGGTTATTCTGCAGGTTTCCAAAGGGGCTCGTGCTTATGCAAACCATAATTATCTGGTGAAGCTGGTTGAGGCTGCTATTGCCTGCAATCCTGATCTGCCCATCGCACTGCACTTAGATCACGGTCCGGATTTTGAAACATGTAAGTCCTGTATCGACGGCGGATTTACTTCCGTTATGATTGATGCTTCTTCTAAACCCTTTGAAGAGAATATCGAGATCACAAAGAGGGTGGTAGAGTATGCGCATGAACACGGTGTAGTAGTGGAAGCTGAACTTGGCACACTGGCAGGCGTGGAAGACGATGTAAAGGTATCTGCTGAAGATTCCTCTTATACCCGTCCTGAAGAAGTAGCGGAGTTTGTTGAAAAGACAGGCTGTGACTCCCTGGCTATCGCAATCGGCACAAGCCATGGCGCATACAAATTCAAACCCGGCACAAACCCTCAGCTTCGCTTTGATGTGCTGCATGAGTGCGAAAAGATGATCCCGGGATTCCCGATCGTACTGCACGGTTCTTCTTCCGTTCCGCAGGAATATGTTGAGATGATCAACAAGTTCGGCGGCGCAATGCCCGGTGCTATCGGCGTTCCTGAAGATCAGCTCCGTGAAGCGGCTCGCTCTGCGGTATGTAAGATCAACATTGATTCCGATCTGCGTCTTGCTATGACAGGCACGATCCGTCAGTTCTTCGCAGAGCATCCGGACAAGTTTGATCCCCGTGAGTATCTGAAACCCGCTCGTGCTAACATTAAGGAAATGGTTCGCCATAAACTGGTTAACGTTCTGGGATGTAACGGAAAAGCTTAAGAAGTATCGGAAAGAATACGAAATAAAATAAGAAAAAGCGGCTGCTTCATGCCGCTTTTTCTTATTTTATTTATCTGCTCAGGAGCTGTTCTTTCTGAATATCCTCAAAGGCGGAGTACATGGGTTCCTCTTTGGAACCGTGGAAGGTTCTGCGGATATAGTTGTTTGTTATTTTTTTCACGGTATCGGAAAGGGCCAGAACGCCTATCAGGTTCGGGATCATCATCAGTCCGTTAAAGGTGTCGGACAGATCCCATGCAAGCCCCAGGCTGGCGGTACAGCCGAAGTAAGTCATCAGCACAAAGAGGGCTTTGTAAATGATGGTTGCTTTTTCACCAAAGAGAAATTCAAAAGCTTTTGCGCCGTAATGGCTCCAGCCAAGTACTGTGGAATAGGCGAACAGCAAAATGGCAATGGCGATGAATTTGGGGCCGATGGAGCCAAAGACGCCGGCAAATGCCTGCCCTACCAGACCGGAGCCTTCTATGTCAGTCAGCATCTGCCCTGTCTCAAGGTCTACAAGACCGGAGGAGAGGATACAAAAAGCGGTTAAAGTACAAACAACGATCGTATCCGCAAACACTTCAAAGATACTCCACATACCCTGGCGGACCGGCTCCTTTATATTGGAACTGGAATGTACCATAACGGAGGAGCCAAGGCCGGCTTCATTGGAGAAGGCCCCTCTTTTAAAGCCCCATGTGATGGCGCGGCTTACACCATAGCCGATCACACCGCCGCCTGCCGCTTTCATGGCGAAGGCGCCTTTGAAGATAGCCTGAAAGACTGCGCCGAACTGATCAATATTTGAGATACAGATAATAAGAGCACCAATGATATAGAGAATTGCCATAAATGGAACCAGTTTTTCAGTGACAGCGGCAACTCTCTTTAAACCGCCTAAAATAACAAAGGCAGAGATGACTACGATAGCAACGCCGGTAACCTGAGTGGGAATCCGGAAGGCGGATTTCATATTTCCGGCAATGGAGTTGACCTGACTCATGTTGCCGATACCGAAACTTGCCAGCAGGCAGAAACAACTGAACAATACGGCCAGAATAATACCGATCTGTCTGCAGCCCTTTTTGGAGCCAAGCCCGTCTCTTAAGTAATACATCGCGCCGCCGGACCATTCGCCGTTCGTGTTTTTACGGCGATAGTAAATGCCGAGGACATTTTCGGAATAATTTGTCATCATGCCGAAGATTGCCATAACCCACATCCAGAAAATAGCGCCGGGACCGCCGGAGATAATGGCGGTGGCAATGCCTACGATATTGCCGGTGCCGATTGTCGCGGCAAGGGCCGTGCAGAGGCTCTGGAACTGGGAAATAGATTTGTCGTCTTTTCCGGTATGCTTTGTGACATGTTTGTCTGCGAAGATGGCACCGATCGTATTTTTAAACCAGTGCCCGATATGGGTAAACTGAAAGCCTTTGTTGATAAAGGTCATCAGAATACCGGCCGCAAGTAAAAGCCCGATGCCGAAAGAGCCCCAGACAAAGCCGTTGACGATACCGTTAATATCGGTGACCGCATCCAGTACGGGCTGCAGGGGCTTGCTGATTTCGGTCAGTGTTTTTGCCATTAACATAGGTAATCCCTCCTCAATATACAATTGTCATAACATAAAAATAGATAATCCGAAGATTATCCTGATGCGGAAATGTATAAAAAACAGATGTCATTTCTTCGGGTTCACGTCTTTGTGAACGGGTGACAAATATGAGTTTAGCAATAAAATGAGGAAAAAGCAAGCTTTTTGCAGAAAAATGGGGAAATTGGAAGGTTTCCGCTGCGTAAATTATACTTAATACATATATATGAGAAATATGAAAAAATATGTCCTGAAAAGGGAGGATGCCAGGTAAGGCTTCCCTTACCTGGCACTTATTATGAAAAAGTTATTTAAATTATTACGATAATGTCTTTGTTATGAATTTAGTATACCCTGCAGATTTGTCTAAAGAATGATTTTCAAATTAAGTTTCTTTGAATGAAATATGAACAATTTATGAACGTCCCATCCGGCTTTTTCCTGACCGGATTTTTGCCCTGAAAAGGGAGGATGCCAGGTAAAGTTCCCTCTACCTGGCAATTATTATGAAAAAGTTATTAAAATTATTACGATAATGTCTTTTGCGGAAGATCACTTCGGAACTGATTTTTTGTTCCTGTTGTTATCTTATGTACTTAGTATAACCCGAAGATTTGTCTAAAAAATGATGTTCGGATTAAGTTTTTTAAAATGAAATATGAACAATATGTGAACGGGTATCTTCCGGCGCGGACAGTATTTCGGAGAATAAAAATTGTCCCTACTCCACAATGTTATGCAGCCATACGCCTTTTTTCACTAAAATAAGCCCGATTACCGCCTTGATACCGTCTGCCAGCTGAATAAGGAAATAAATCCATAAGATGGGCAGTGAGGTAAGCTTTGCCAGGGCAAAAGCCAGCACGACACTGACGCACCAGATAAACACACTGTCGAAGAAGAAAGCCAGCATGGTCTTTCCGCCGGAGCGGAGCGTAAAATAAAGGCTGTTTAACAGAGCGTGCTGCGGTACAAAAATGGCAGAAATCATGATCAGTTTTGCGGCAAGCTGTTTGATATCCTCCGTGGTATTATAAAAATCAGGAAAGAGAGGCGCCGTAAAAAACATGACGACAGCCACACAGGTACACAGGAGAACGGCAAAAACGATGATCTTTGTGTCGGTCTCCCTGGCGCGTTTCATATCACCTGTGCCGAGGATCTGTCCGATAATGATCGCAACGGCTTCCCCCATGGCGATAAAGGAAATGTGAAACAGGTTACATATCGTATTGGATATATTGAGCGCGGCCACTACATGAAGTCCTTTCAGGGAATAGCAGGCGGCAAGGGTAGCCATACCGGCGGACCAAAGCGTCTCGTTCAGTAAAAGCGGGGTTCCCTTTATGGTGATTCTTTTTACAATATCGGAAGGGATGGCAAAACTCCGGTACAGCCCAACGACAAAAGCATTTTTTTCCGTATTTTTATGGGTGGCGATGACAATGATCATCATTTCGATTACCCTCGAGAGAACCGTGGCAACTGCCGCTCCCTTTACGCCAAGCATCGGAAAGCCGAACTTTCCGTAGATCAGCAGATAGTTGAACAGCAGGTTGATGCAGATCGCCACAACGCCGGCCTTCATGGGCAGGAGTGTCTGACCGCACTCTTTTAAAGTACTGCCGTAAACCTGAGTGATCATGAAAAAGGGAAGTCCCGTCAGCATCAGAAACATATATTCCCTGCCGCTCAAAAGAGAGGCTCTTATGCTTTCCGCACTGCCCTCGCCGGTCAGGTAAAAACTGATCAGGTTCTGTCCCATACATACGCACAGAAGTACGGTCAACGCGGTGATTGCGGTGACGGTCAGCAGTTTAAAACGAACCGTGTGCCGTATGCCGTCGGTATTTTTCTGTCCGTAGTATTGCGCGGTAAAGATCCCCGCACCGGAGACGGCTCCGAAAATGCAGAGGTTATAGACAAACAGTATCTGATTGACAATAGAAACGCCGGTCATGGATTCGGTTCCGATCTGGCCGATCATAATATTATCCAGCATATTCACAAAGTTTGTGATACCGTTCTGGATCATGATCGGGATGGCAACGGCAAATACCATCTTGTAAAAATCCGCATCTCCGAAGTATTTTTCCCTGAATTTTCTCATAAATATACTCTCCCGTACAGTGCAAACTGCGAAAAAATCCCCCGCCGCTAGCGGCAGGGAATTCAGACTTTCAGAACAGTATATAAAGTTTACGAAGGAAAGTCAAGAGGATTATAGAATTTGGCTTGCCGGAAATTTTAATAGACCTTATAGAAAGAAAAGGTGTAAAATTAAGGAAATGTTACTTTAAAGGAGAGGCAAATGAACGATAGACAAAACTACGGATGGAAAGAAATGACAATGGGAGTCTGCTATTATCCGGAGCATTGGGATAAAAAGCTATGGGCGGATGATTTGGAGCGGATGCAGGATGCCGGGATCACGGTGATCAGAATAGCGGAATTTGCATGGAACAAGGTTGAGCCCGCGGAGGGGCATTTTGAGTTCGGATTTTTTGATGAATTTCTGGATCTGTGCGAACAGAAAAAGATGAAGGTGATCTTTGGAACCCCTACGGCAACGCCGCCGGCATGGCTGACGGAGAAATACCCGGAAGTATTGAATGCAACAAAGGAAGGGATCTTGTACCGGCATGGTGGCAGAAGGCACTATAATTATAACTCTCCGGTTTATCGAAAGCTCAGCGCGCGCATTGTGGAGAAAGAGGCGGAGCACTACGGAAAACATCCGGCAATCGTCGGATGGCAGATTGACAACGAGCTGAATTGTGAAGCCAGTGAGTTTTATTCTGAAGCGGATTCCGCAGCGTTCCGGGTATTTCTCAAAGAGAAATACGGCACGTTGGATGGGCTGAATGAGGCCTGGGGAACCGTATTCTGGAATCAGACATATACGGACTGGAAAGAGGTGTATGTTCCCCGAAATGTGGCGGGTGACGGGATCAATCCGCATCAGTATCTGGATTATTTCCGATTTTTGTCGGAAAGTACGGTTAAATTCTGCGGTATGCAGGCGGAGATCATCAGGAAATACAGGAAACCGGAGGATTTTATTACAACAAACGGTCTGTTTCGTAATGTGGATAACCATCGCATGGAGAAGGAATGTCTGGATGTCTATATGTATGATTCTTATCCGAATTTTGCCTTTGGGCTGGACCGTGATCCCCTTACTGCGGACGATCTAAATGACAGAAAGTGGACGAAGAACCTGAATGAGGTAAGGTCTGTCTGTCCGCATTTCGGGATCATGGAACAGCAGGCGGGCGCGAACGGCTGGGTTACAAAGATGGAGGGACCTGCGCCTGCGCCTGGGCAGCTTACGCTGTGGGCAATGCAGAGCGTCGCACAGGGGGCGGATTTTGTTTCTTTCTTCCGATGGCGGACGTGCACGGTGGGGACGGAAATGTACTGGCACGGTATCCTGGACTATGATAACCGGGATAACAGGAAGCTGGCGGAAGTGAAAGATTTTTATAGGAAACTCAAAAGCATTGATGCGGTATGCGGGGCGGAAAACGTGGCGGCTTTTGCGCTGGTAAAGGATTACGATAATGTGTGGGATTCGGAGGCGGATGCCTGGCATCGGAGAGTGGCGGAGAGAAGTGAAAAAGAGATTTTTGCCGCGTCCGAATTATACCATACGCCTTATAATATTGTGTATCTGCAGAAAGACAGTGAACTTTCGGACCTGTCAAAGTATCCGGTACTGCTTTATCCTCATCCGACGCTTGTCAGCAGGGAGCGGAGCGTGCTTCTGAAAAGTTATGTTGAGGAAGGCGGGACTCTTGTCATCGGCTGCAGGAGCGGCTATAAAGATATGAACGGCAGGTGTATCATGATGCCTCAGCCTGGGCTTTTGCAGGAAATAACCGGTTCGGATGTGCGGGAATTTACGTTTACGGGCCTTGCACAGGAGGCGGTCTGGGCATCCTGCGGGGAAGAGAAAATAGAGATGCCGGTATTCAATGATATTTTGGAACCTCATGACGGTTCTAAAGCCATAGCGGTATACGGGAACGGTTATTATGCAGGAAAAGCTGCAATAACGGAGAAAAGATTTAAAAGAGGAAAGGCAATTCATTTCGGCAGTACGTTTTCCCGGAAAAATCTGAAATGGCTGTTTGAATATCTTGGGATAAAAGAGCCTTTTGCAGAACTGATAGAGGCGCCGGAGACGCTGGAAGTGGTTATGAGGAAAAAGGGGGATACATGTTATCTGTTTGTTCTGAATTTCCAGGCGGAAGAGGTAAGTTTTACGCTCAAAAGGGAGATGAGACTGCTGTACACAGGGGATACGAAGGCAAGAAAACAAAGCCTTTCCGGGTATGGAACGGCAGTTTATGAGGTGCTTTTACCATAGCATATACAAATCAGCCCTGTTTTTCGGAATCCTCCTGATTTTTTCGATAGAGCCGGGAAGGACGATGCCCCTCGTTTTCCGTGTAATTGTCCGTTTCGGTTACCAGAGGGGCGGCTTTTCGCCGGAAGGCGGCAGCGGGCAGTTCCTTATCCAGCACTACTTCATAGACCTGCTGGAGCTGAGTCAGGGTAAAGTATTCCGGCATCAGATGGAGCGCCAGATCCGTGTAATTGAGTTTTCCGCGCAGGCGTTCAAAGGCGTAAGCCAGAATGCGGGCGTGATCGAAAGCAAGGGAACCGGAGTCTGAAATGGTGCTCTCCGTAAAAGGTGCGCCGGTTTCCTTTTCCAGAAGTGCCTGCATAAAAATATCTTCATGAGATAAAGTAAGCGCCCATATCTCATGTCTGCCGTTTTGCTCTTTCAGTCGGAAGGATGCCTGAAACCATGCAGCTTCATCGGCATCATCCCCGGCTTTTACCTGTACCCGGCTGCTGTCGATCAGAGCCATGTAGGAACAGCTCATAACCCAGGTTCTGGGATCTCTGTCCGGCTGGCTGAAGGTGTAGAGCTGTTCCAGATAAACTTCGGAAACGCCGGTCTCCTCCCGCAGCTCCCGGGCGGCCGCCTGTTCCGTTGTCTCGGTGGGGCGCACAAAGCCGCCGGGCAGCGCCCAGCACCCGAGATAGGGGTGGCCGCCTCTTCGGATCAGCAGGATACGAAGTTCTTTTTCGGCAAGTTTCCGGTAATTTTCTTCCTCCGCATCGGTGACAGTGAAGATCACCATATCTGCGGCGACGGAAGGGCGCTCGTAATTTCCCGGTTTGTAGGAGGCGAGAAACTGTTCTTCGGTCAGTCCGTTTTTATCTTTCAGGGGCTTTAGTGTGTTATGCGGTGTGTGGTCCATGGTTTTATCTGTCCTTTCCTGCAGTGATATCTGTTAGAATTATTAGTTTTCGGACGGTGCCTTTTCCGCCAGAAGATCCCGTACTTCTGTCAGCGCAAAGCCAAGCAGGTTAGTTCCCCGCCAGTTGGAAGGGCACTGGGCGTTTGGGTTGGCTTTTCCCATGCCGATACCCCAGATCCGGTCTCTGGGACTTGCCTCCACAAGAATCCGGTTTTTTGTGCCAAGGAGAAATGTCAGAAGGTCCGGGTTCTGGGTAAACTTTGCAAAGTTTCCTTTTTTGACAATCTCATAGCAGGCGCTGTCCCATGTCTCTTTATCAAAACCGGAAACTGCTCTGCCGTAGGCTTTCATTTCCTTCGGATAAGTGGTCTCCATAATTTTCGCAAGCATTTCCTCATCGTGAAACATTCTTGCTTTTTCCGCCATCATAAACTGTTCGGCACAATTGTATTCCACGCCGTCTACCTGAAAACGGGATGGCCACCATTGGCTTAAGCAGGTTTCACTGATCTCTCCGTCTTCGGACGGAGCGTGCCCCCAGAAAAACAGAAATTTAAATTTTTCTCCGGCGTCCCAGGCTTTTTTTAAATCGGATAAATTATAGATTTGGTTCATGGTATTCCTCCCTCGGTTTTATGTTAGTTAAATGATACTTTTGCTTGTATCGGATTTGATTTGTTAAATCATGTTTTCGGGTTATATTTTCTTTTTATTCATTTATTATTATCAATTAGATAATATCAAAGTGATTGTATTATAAAACGATGGTTTTGATTTGTCAAGAAAGAAAATGAATTTTTTCAAGACAAATTTTCCCCTGCATATTTCATAAAAAGTTTTGTGATTTTTGCACATTGCAATAAGATTTATAGGATGCTAAAATAAATTTATTAAAAAATAAATATGCCTTACGGTAAGGCTTATAGTGCCATGAACGCACTGATTCCTGTTAAAGAGGGATTAGTGCGTTTTTTGACGTCCAAAAATGAGATTTTATGAGAAAAAAGGAGAAATCGGATGGAAGAATTATGTCTGGAGATGACAGGTATACAAAAATCGTATCCGGGTGTCCGGGCATTGAAGGGTGTCGACTTTTCAATGAGATATGGAGAAGTGCATGGACTGCTCGGAGAAAATGGAGCGGGAAAATCCACATTGATGAAGATGCTTGGAGGTGTGGAAAAGATGGATGATGGGGAGGTGCGTATAGGAGGGGAGAGGGTTTTCTTCCATTCGCCCTCTGACGCACAGAAAATGGGTGTTTCCTTTATACATCAGGAACTGTCGCTTTTTCCGGACCTTGACATTGCCACAAATATTTTTATCCAGGACCTGCCAAGGAGGAGTTCTTTTATAAAAGAAGAGAAACTCTATGGCGGCACAAAAGAGATACTGGATCGGATAGGGCTTTCAGGACATTCGCCGAGGGAAAAAATAAAGTACCTGCAGATGGGGGAGCGTCAGCTGGTGGAGATCGCAAGATGCCTTACGATGGATACCAGGATTCTTGTTCTGGATGAGCCGACCTCTTCTCTGACGAAAAAGGAAGTGGAAACGTTATTTTTCCTGATCAGGAATTTAAAGAGTCAGGGGATTTCAATTATTTTTATATCTCATCGTATGGACGAAGTGTTTGATATCTGTGACCGTATTACCGTGATGCGGGACGGCCGGAAAATTGCGACGGTAAACGCGAAGGAGACCAGTACAAATAAGCTTGTTTCCCTTATGATCGGTCGAGAATTAGGTGACAGATTTGAACGTTCGGGTTATCAGACGGACAAAGAACTTCTTCGGGTGGAAGGGTTAGGGAGGGGAGAAAAATTTCAGGAAATCAGTTTTTCCGTACATGCGGGGGAGATTGTCGGTCTGTATGGCCTGATGGGATCGGGGCGGTCTGAGATCGTGCGTTCTGTTTTTGGATTGGAGAAGTTTGAACATGGGAAAATATATATGGAGGGAAAAGAAGTACGGGTGAAGTCGCCTGCGGATGCGATCGGTAACGGAATAGGACTGATAACGGAGGACAGAAGGGAAGAAGGACTGATGATAAGACAGTCGGTTTATTTTAATCTTCTGGCGGCAAATTTTGAGAAATACAGCAGGACATTTTTGGGTTTTATGGACCGAAAAGAGGAAACGAAAGTTTGCCTGGCAAATGTAAAGGAGTTAAAAATCAAAACTTCCGGGCTGAAAAAGAAAGCGCAGTTTTTAAGCGGAGGAAATCAGCAGAAGATAGTTATTGCGAAGTGGCTGAACCGTTCACCTAAAGTATTGATACTGGATGAGCCCACAAGGGGCGTGGATGTGGGGGCGAAGTTTGAGATATATCACATTTTGGAAGAACAGACAAAAAAAGGAAAAGGCATCTTTGTAATCTCTTCGGAACTGGATGAGATCATGGGACTGTGTGACAGGATACTGGTGATACGTAAGGGAAAGATAGTCGCCGAGTTTTCACATGAAAAATTCAGCAGGGAAAGCTTACTGGAAATGTCTATGGGAGGGCAGGAGAAATGAGAAAAATTACAGGAAAAATGATCATACAGACCGTACTAAATTATTGCATCTATTTATTACTTTTGTTTGTCTGCCTGATATTGTCGGTGACGACGGATTCCTTCTTGTCGGTTACCAATATTGTCAATGTACTTTTACAGACCTCTATTATAGCGGTACTTTCCCTGGGAATCACTTTTGTGCTGATTACCGGAAATAATGATCTGTCGGTAGGAGGCGTTATGGCGGTTGCCGGGGCGGCAGGGATCGGGCTGATCAAGCTGGAAGGATTACCGTGGTGGGCAGGGATGCTTATTATCATCGGTGTAGCCATGTTATTTGGTGTGATAAACGGTTGTGTAGTTGCTTATATCAAAGCGCCGGCATTTTTGACGACATTGGCAACACAGTTTATCGGCAGGGGACTTGCACTGGTTATATCAGGCGGTTCCTCCTGGTACAATCTGCCGGAACCCTTTATCTTTTTATCTTCCACTTATGTGGCAGGTGTTCCGCTGATGATCGTTATTGTCCTTTTGCTCTATGTGGTATTTCATGTCAGGCTGAGCAAAACGATCTTTGGGAGGAGGGTATATGCGGTGGGCAGTAATGCGGATTCGGCCAGGGTGTCAGGCATACATGTATCAAAGACGATTTTACTGGCGTATATGCAGTGCGGGCTTTTGGTTGGGATTGCAACGATACTGCAGGTGTCACGTATGAATTCCTTCTGGGCGGCGATGGGAACCGGTATTGAATCGCAGGCGATTGCTGCGGCTATTATCGGTGGAGCAAGTATGGCGGGAGGCGTTGGAAATCTGACGGGAACCTTTGCGGGGGTACTGCTCATGGGGGTGATTAACAATGCGCTGAATCTGTATGGCGTGGATGCGAACTGGCAGGAGGCGGCAAGAGGGTTTGTCATTATGCTGGCTATCATCATTGATGCGATCAGAAACCGGTATAACTCGGTTGAATGATAAAAGTTGAAACTGTCTGTTGAATATGCAGACGAAACTCAGACAAGAAGGAGGAAAGAACATGAAAAAAAGCAGGGTAACTATTCTGGCGGCAGCTTTGGCATTGGCGTTGACGGCATGCGGCAGCGGGGAGGCACAGACGGAGACGGCAGTGGAGACGATACCGGCGGACGGAGGAGCGGAGAGCCCGGAGGAGACGGCAGAAGAGACAGCTCAGGTATCTGAGGGAACATCGGAGGCGTATACGTTCGGTATTTCCATGCCACAGCTTGATAATGACGGATTCAAAGCCAATCTGATCGGTATTGAGCAGTTCGCGGAGGCGAATAATATTGAGCTGGTGGTGACCGACGGCAAAGCCACTGCGGATATGCAGATGCAGAACATCGAAGATCTGATCACAAAAGATGTGGATGCTCTCGTTATGTGTCCGGTAGATTCCGGTGCGGCAGCAGCAGCGGTGCAAAAAGCGAAAGATGCGGGTATTCCGGTTATTTCATTTGACAGAAATGTGGAGGGGGATGTACTCACCGGACTGGCAGAATCGGATAATACGGCGCATGGTGCGGCGGCAGCGGATCTCATGGCGGAGATGGCAAAGGAATCGGGCATGAAAACAGAGGACCTGGTCGTACTTGAACTCCTGGGAACACAGTCTGCAACAGCGGGGCTGGAGAGACATCAGGGATTTTCCGGCAGGGCACAGGAGCTTGGAATCAACATCGCGGCATCCCTGCCGACGGAATTTAAAAACGATAATGCCTATAATGCCGTGATGGATGCATTTCAGGCGAATCCGAATATCAATGCGATTTTTGTGCCGAGTGATAATGCGTGCTACAGCGGTACGGAGTCTGCGCTGGCACAGTTAAATAAGCTTCATGCTGCGGGGGAAGAAGGACATATCCTGATTACCACCGTTGATGGGGGACCTACGGGATTGGAAGGCGTGCGCAAGGGATATGTGGATGCGATCGCGGCACAGTCCAAGCTGGTGATGAGTGAAGAGGCCATGGGCATGGCTCTTAAAGTGGTACGGGGAGAGACGCTGGAGGAGGGTATTGTGCGGATACAGCCGACCAAGGTGACGAAAGAGAATGTGGATGATCCCACCCTCTGGGCAAATTCCATCAATATTCAACAATAATATCCTGAAAAAATACTGACAGGAAGAGAGGCGGAAGAAATGAGAAATCAATATGCGGTTATAACAGGATTCATGGGGCAGATACAGGACCGGTTTGCTACATACGGCGTAAGCCGTGATTTTGAACAGATGGTGGAGACGGCGGCTAAGGTGAAAGGATGTTCCGGTCTGGAAGTTGTATATCCCCAGCAGGTACAGGATCCTGTAAAGGCTAAACAGATACTGGATAATAACGGGATGGGTGTCGCGGCGCTCAATGTGAATGTGAAAGGGGAACCGAAATGGGCTTATGGTTCCATAAGCGCTCCGGATGCGGCTGTGCGGAGGGAAGCGGTGGAATATATGAAGACAGGGCTCGATTTCGCGGCGGAGCTTGGTTGCAATAAGGTTACGATTGCCTTTTTAAATGATGGAAATGATTATCCCTTTGAGCTGGATTATGGAAGAGCGTTTCTTGACGCGGTAAGCTGCATCAGGGAGGCGGCGGCTTACAGACGGGATGTAAAACTGAGCCTGGAGTATAAGCTGTCCGAGCCGCGGATGCACTGCCTGCTGGGAAATGCCGGAAAGATGGCGTTTTTATGTGAGAAAGTCGGGTTGGATAATGTGGGCGTTACACTGGATACGGGGCATGCCCTGCAGTCATTGGAAGTACTTGGAGATTCCCTCGCGTTTTTAAGCGCGACAGACAGATTGTTCCATGTACATGTTAATGATAACTACAGAAACTGGGACTGGGATATGGTACCCGGAACAGTGAATTTCTGGGAATTTGTGGAATTCTGTATTTATCTGAAAAAAACCGGTTATTCGGAATGGATCACTGCCGACGTATTCCCGCAGCGTCATGATGCCGTGCGGATCATGGAAAAGACCTTTGAGTGGATGGATTATATGTTTGATATTGCGGACGCGGTCATAGAGGACGGAAAGCTGTTTGACATGATTAACGGTAAATGTGATGCGTTTGAAACAATGGAATATGTACGAGGTTTTCTGAAATAAGAAGGAGTATGTATGGAATATAAAACAATAACCGTTGAATACCGTAAATCTCTGCATCTGATCAGAATTAACCGCCCGGAGACAGCTAACAGGCTTAGTATTATATGTATGGAGGAACTGGAACAGGAGCTGAAAAGGGCATCAAAAATGGATTCCTGCCGGGCGGTTGTACTGTATGGAGATGACGAATGGTTTTGCGCAGGCGGGGATTTGGGAGATTATCGGAAGAAAAGTATATCGGAGATAAAAGAGTTTGGCAGCGCTTTTATCAATCTTCATCTGGCAGTACAAAAGTGCACTCGTCCTGTAATCGCGGCGGTGGAAGGGAAGGCTTACGGCGGAGGCTGTTCTCTGGTAGAAGCATGTGACCTTGCGGTTGCCGCGGAAGGCGCGGAGTTTGCAGTACCGGAGATATTGGACGGGCTGGCTCCGGCGATGGGTTTTTCCGGGTTGTTTACAAACCTTAGAAAAAAAGAAGCTATGGCAATGGCACTTTTCGGAGAAAAATTGACTGCCGGACGGGCGAAAGAACTGGGACTGGTCAATATGGTGGCATCTGAGGGGGAGGCGCTGCCCCGGGCAATAAAAATGGCGGAAAGGTTTTGCGATCTTGATGCGGTATCCGTCAGCTTTTTTAAAGAAATGTATGCGGATATGGGGCAGAGAGGCTATGAAAACCGACTGCGTACAGGGCAGGCTATGATGGTTTCACTATTTAAGGCAAAGGGGGAGGAAGATGGAACTGTTTGAACTGGTATCGCTGGGAACCAATCTGTGTAAAGGGTATTCTTTTGAAGAAGCGCTGGATATTGTGAGGGAATGCGGATTTACATATGTGGAGCCTTCGTCTATTGTAAATATGTGTGAACATATCAGACCGGAGGAGATGACGCCGGAATATGCTTCAAAAGTGAAGGCGCTTCTTGCGGAAAAAGGGCTGAAATGTTATGCCGTTTCGGGACATGTGGATCTGACGCAAGAGGAGCAGTTTCGTGATTTTATGAAGAAGCTGGCGTTTGCAGGGCGCATCGGAGCAAGGATGATCAACACAAATTCCGGTCCCGTAGAAAGGCGCGATATATTTTACCGGAATATGAAAGAGGCCATAAAAGAAGCGGAAAGGTGGGATGTGGTAATAGGGCTGGAGTCCCACGGAGATATTGTGAGTACGGCAAAAGAAAGTGTGGAGGTATTTGAATACTTTCATCATCCGCTGGTACGGCTGAACTATGATACGGGAAACACTTTATTTTACAGTGCGGGGAAGGTCAGGATTGAGGAAGATATCAAATATGGCTTTGAATATCTGGCACATCTTCATCTGAAGGATATCAGGATAAAAGGAAATGAAGTTGCTTATGTGCCTGTTGGGGCAGGTGATGTGCGCTTTCCGGCCGTCTTTAAAACACTGAGGACATTGGGGAAAAAAATCCCCTGCGGGTACGAGATTCCGGTGCATGTAAAGGGGGTGCTTGGTGATATCGCTCCTCAGAATACGCCGATGATGAAGAAAGATATTTTTCATGCGGTGAAAAGATCGACGGAGTATGTGGAACGACTGTTAAAGGATATTTCCGAATAGATTTTTGTAAAAAGTGAAAAGAGCTGCGGCGGCTATGGATGTGTGATCAGCATAACATAGGGTATCGTTATCATTGCTGACGTGCCCGGGTGGTTATCTGCTATATTCAAAGTCCCCCGCAGCTCATTTCTGATGATGGTGCGGAGAATGGAAAAACCGATGCTCTGGCAGGTGTTCAGGTCTATCTCATCGGAAATACCGACACCATTGTCACAAACTTGCATAACAATATCCTGATCCACAATATGGCAGGAAATATGAACTGCGGGAGAAGCCAAGGAGAACTTTTCGGGAAAAGCATGTTTCACACAGTTAGCAAGGAGTTCATTTATAACTATGGAAATAGAAGTCGCTTTGGCATAGGGGATCAGGAGGTCCTGCGCATCCACGGAAATTTGGATAGGTGTTGTCCTGTACAGACGCAGAATGCAATCTATAATGCGGGAAAGATCAATATTGTTGGAACCGGAAGCGGTACCGGTCAGCAGATCATGAAGAGAAGCTATATTCTGTACACAGTTTGCAATGGATTCCAGGATTTCTCCGGTGTCGGTTTCCGGATGCTGGCGGATATAAAGTTGCTGCATGGCTATCAGGGATATAATGATCTGCAGATTATTTTTGATCCGGTGGTTACTTTCCTGTAAAAGGACGGAACTGTTGATCAGGCGGGAGGTCTCTGCGACGACAGTGACTTCTCTGCAAAAGGACCTTAAATAATTGAACTGCTGGTTATCATAAACAATAATATTTTCAAAAAAGACGCATAATGATCCCAGGATACTGTTTTTGCTGGTGACGGGCATGACGATAAGAGACCTGATATTTTCACTTCCTTTTTGAAGAATTTTATTAAAATTAATATCTGCAGAGCAGATATAAACAATATTTTCGGGATAATTGCATTGTCCGTTCAGGTAATCATGTAAAAATTCTTCCGTGAGGGCAGGGGCGTTGTGGTATTGCCCCGTGTATGTGTGGATGATATCTGAATTCTGGTTCCTCAGACAGATCGTGCAGCAGCTGCAGTGGACCACACGGGAGACGTTGTTGATGATGACAGAAAGGGTTTCAGCCAGCTCATAATTGTTGGTCAGATACTCGGCTCCGGCGTACAGCATGTCCAGTATGTGGGAAGCATCCATGGAAGCGGTATTCTGCTCCATAAGAGTGCGCCCCGAAATCAGAAACAAAAGCTGCTGCGGATTTTCGATAACCTCCGATGTGTTCATTTCTCCCATCAGTTCGCCGTCACTGGTCACAATGATCCTGGAGGCGGCAAGAACAGCATTTTCCCATTTTGTTGTCAGATAGAGAATGCTCTTTCCTTCGTCCAGCATGGTACGGAATACGGAGAGAAGTATATTGCGGTCCTCGATGCTTAGCAGGGAGATCAAATCATCACAGACCAGAATGTCCATTTCCGAGATCAGAGCCCGCACAGCCAGGATAATGATCTGCTGCGATATGGGCAGACGCTTAACGGGAATATGGAAATCCGTAGTGATGTCAAATTGTTTTTTGAGATTCTCACAGAGGCGGATCAATTGTTTTTTATGGTATTGAATGACGGAGTGTTCAGCCAGAG
Organism: Lachnospiraceae bacterium; assembly: GCA_022799355.1. Classification (GTDB taxonomy): domain Bacteria; phylum Bacillota; class Clostridia; order Lachnospirales; family Lachnospiraceae; genus 1XD8-76. The sequence goes on from JAAWOG010000013.1 coordinate 59,927, forward strand.
TAAAATTGTCATAGGCGGAAAACTGTGGAAAGAGATTGATATTACCGGTGGTGATACAGCGGATGGCAGGATGAGAAGGCGTTTTTTTCTCAAGAGGGTTGATGGCATTAAAATGATGGTAAATATCGCTGATATTATTTCCCCGCGTGCCTAAAATAGCGGCGGATTCTCCGGGAAGCAGAGTCAGCCTCAAAGAAGGAATATAGAGATGGTTACTGTCATCGAACGTAAAAAAATCAGATTTTCTTATCATTTTAAAGCCTCATCCATCTGAAGGATGCCCTGGGCGACAACACTTAACTTCCTGTGGCTGTCACGGGCTTTTTTCTGCATAAATTCCATTGCCTGTTTCTCTTTCATATCAAAATTGTCCATGAGCACACCTTTGGCGCGTTCAATCAGCTTTCTGTTCTTTAAATCTTCCTTTGCCTGATCACGCTCCTGCACGACCTGAATATATTCATAATACTGCTGCATGGTGATATCCACTGCGACGCGAACATCTTCGAGGCGGACGGGCTTTACAAGATAATTAAAGACGCCGGCAGCTTTGGCGCGTTCGATCAGATGGTCATCGGAATAGGCGGAAATGAAAATACAGGGGATTTTGTCTTTCCGCATATGGTTGATTTGTTCGAGAGCCTGGATGCCGTCGAGAACAGGCATTTTAATATCCATGATAAGCAGATCGGGATGCAGAGAAGCACAGAGTGATACGGCATTCCTGCCGGTACAGGCTTCCCCCACAACGGTATGTCCGAGTTGAGTCAGAATCGCTTTTAATCCAAGCAAAACCAAAGATTCATCTTCGGCGAGCAAAACAGAATATTTATGTTCCATAAATTGTCCTCTTGTATAATTATGTAGTTAAATTTTACATGATATGAAGCAGATTGGCAAGCCTGCAAAAAAAGGAAGCACCGTCAGAATTAACCTCTAAAAAAGCAAAATTAACGTAAGAAAACAAATGTTATATGATACAATAAAAGGTAAATGAAAGGACATAAAATATGAAAATTGCAATTTGTGATGATTGCCGGGAGGATATTTTATCAATAAAAAATTTTTTGGGGGGGCATGATATTAAGCTTTATTCTGATGCGGACAGTCTGCTCGGGGATATGGAAGACTATCATATGCGTTATGATCTTTATTTGCTGGACATTTATCTGAAAGGTGCCGTAAATGGAATAGAACTGGCCAAAAAACTCCGTTTTCTGGATGAGGAGGCGGTCATCTGCTTTGTCTCTACCAGCGATGATTTTTACAGAGAAGCTTATGATCTATATGCGCTGCAGTATCTGATTAAGCCGGTGACGAGAGAGGATATTAAAAAACTGGTTGATAAAGTGGCGGGTAATCTGATCCGGAATAAGGAGCAAAGCATATGTATTAAGCGTCAGGGAGAGATATGTACGATTCCCTATGGGAAAGTTTTGTATGTCAGCAGCAGAGGGCATATCCTTTCGGTATACTGCAAAGATGGAACGATGGAAGAATTTAAGGGAAAGCTGTCGGACTTGGAATTACAGGTAAGAGGGGATACTTTTTGCCGATGTCACCAGAGCTTTCTTGTAAATTTATATCAGGTGGACAGAATGAGCGGAAATGAACTGTATGTTTCGGATTATCGGATTCCGATCTCCAGGAGATATTATGCGGAAGTAAAGAAACACTATCAGAAAATATTGTTTGAAGGGGTGGAGTAACAAGATGGAAATATTAAGGGATTTATCTATTTTCTGGGCGATGTTTCATGTAATCTTTGTTTTTATCATGCTGTTTCGTTCACGCTATGCAAAGAAGAAAACCTTATTGCTTGCCGGAAGCGGTATGGGACTTTTAATGGTGGCAAATGGCGTTGCATTGATTTGGTTCGGGATAGATGTATTGGGTAAAATATTTTTGTTTACCTGTTCCGTTCCTAGCTTTATTCTTTTTTATGTGATGTCTGCTGACAAACGGTTTCGGTTTTTGCTTACCTTCTGCCTGGCGGATACGAGCTGCCTCTGGATCATGGCGGTGACGAATCTGCTGGATTTTTATCTGGGCGGAGGTCAATATGTCATTATGTTTATCAGCAGGCTGGTCGCATATCCGATCATGGAGTATTGTGTGTATCGTTTTCTCAGAAAACCTTACCTGGAACTACAGGATGCGGTGGAAAAGGGGTGGGGGATTTTTGCCGGTATGACCATAATATATTACATTTTGCTGGTGGTAGTGGTTCAGTATCCGGTGAATATCATATATCGTCCCGAAGATACACTGCTCTGTATTCTGGTACTTGTTTTAATGGTCTTTAATTACGGTACGATATTCTCATCGCTGTACAGACAGCTCCTGCTCTATCAGAAACAGCAGAGTGAGCGTACTTTGCGGGAAGAAAAAAATATGTTGGAGGCCCGGCTTGAAAATCAGGAGAAAATACGGAGAATGAAGCATGATATGAAGGGACATGCCATTACGCTTTGGGGACTGCTTGCCGCCGGAAAAACGCAGGAATCGCTGAAATATCTGGAAGGCGTAAAGTCAGAAATGGAAATGCTGTCGGAACAGTTTTGCGCTAATCCGTATATTAATGCAATATTTACGCATTATTCCCAGAAACTGAAAGAACTACAGGCAGAATTTTTGTTGGATATCCAGGTTGGGGATGAGGAACTGCCTTATATGGAACTGTGTCAGATTCTTGCCAACGGACTGGAAAACGTCTGTGATATGTTAAAAAAGCTCGCTCCGGATAAACGGGAAGCGTCCGTGCAGATGAAATATAACAGGGATTATCTGATTATCAGAATCAGGAACAGGTGCGCGGAAAATCTGAATATAAAAAAGGGGGAGATCCCGACAACGAGTAAAAAAGAGAAGGGGCATGGTTTTGGACTGCGTACAATACAGGAAGCGTCTAAAAAGCTTTCCGGCGATATGGTATGCTATACCGAGAAGGAGAATTTTGTGCTGGATGTTATGATGCAGGTGAAACAGCCTCTATGAGCCGGAGAGGGAAGGTATTGATTGAAGCGGACAGCATAGTAAAACCGTAGGCGGGGAATCTAAAAATAGATTCTCGGCCTTATTTTATGTCTGTAAATAAATGCAATAACAATTTAAGGTCAACATTTGACAATTAAAGGTCAAAATAATCCATTCATAAAAAACTATGCTATAATGAGTTCAATCAGGAATGAGAAATATAGATTTTGATAAAAATTTGAATCCAAACAGATATCTCATAAATACAAAAGGCAGGACTCCTTTTAAGGGAATCCCGCTGATACCCTTAATAAATATGGAGAATCTATGAATAAAAAAAATATATGGATAATTACTGTTTTACTTGTTATAGTAAGTTGCTTTTGGGGAGTGTTAATGGTTGCAAATAAACCAAATGATTTTTCCGTGGGTGAAAAAGTGAATTCAGAAAGTGAAAGTTTACCCCCAAAATCAGTCTTAGAAAGAGCTGCTGCAGAGCAGGAGACAGAAAGTTTTTTGGTTGAAGGGGAAACTGTTATATCGGAGAAAGAAATAATGAAACAATATTACGGGGTTTACGAAATTAAAGAGTATTATCCCGGTAATGATGCAAATAAGGGTGCTTACAGATTTTGCACTCTTCCTGATGAGGAGGTCGATTTACTGATTGGACAAAGGATTGTTCTCACAAAAGATAAGTATGTCGCTTATGATAATTTCCGCCTTGGCGGACGAAGCGGGGACAGGGAATTAAGTGATTATCAAATAAGAAAATATGTTATTGACAATCCTGAATATACAATGAAGGTGAGTTATGACAAAGATGAATTTGAGTTTGAAGGCTATCCGGAAAAGAGCGTTTCTAATATATTAGAATATCCATATAAAATGATAGAATTGCCGAATCAGGAGGAGTTGGCTGAGTCTTTAAGACTGGTGGAGTTTACTCCTGATTTATATGTAATAGATGACCGTAGGCTGATGTGGTGCTGCGAGGGAGCTTTTCAATGGTTTATTATTGAAAAAGTGGCAGATGTTTATGAAGAGGAAGATATCAGTCTGCCTTCGGATGAAAACGGACAGGTTCCGGCAGAGATGTATGGAAGTTATAAAATCACAGAGTTCTATCCTACGGTTTATTGGGAAAACAGGAAGGCTCATCCTGATTACGGAAGAGGTTATTTGTCACCGGATGATGTGCAGAGCATGATCGGAAGGACAGTATTAATTGGAACAAAATCCTATCAGGGATATAGTTTTGACAGTAGGGCTTTTGCGGAGGATCCGCCGGAAGATGCAGGGGAAATTATTACGGTAGATTCAAAGAATACGAATTATCTGGTAAGAGACGTAAAGCGGTCGGAGTTATATGGACTCAGAGATTCTATTTTGCCGGAGCTATATGAACAGGATACATATAAAGAAATTACGGTTCCGATTTCTACGCTCAGTCAGGATTTGGAGGATTACTATTTTTGCAGTACAAAATATTATCAGTTAGATGAGGATGATAATAAGATTATGATGCTGTTTATGAAAGAATTCTTTTTGCTGGAGAAAATAAATTAGGTATTGCGGATATTTTTACAGGGCTGACCTACGATGCGTAGGGGATGCCGGTAAACTCGAACAAGCTGTTAAATAGCAACAATGGTAATTATGTCTTTGACACAGTTATTGGTCATACCTATGACAGGATATTTGGATATCTATTTTTGCGGGGGCGAGGTTCTATGGCATAGATATATAGAAAAAAAGGTCTGTAATGTCATAAGAAGGATATATAGGCCTTTTTTTAAAAAGTAAAAATGGATCGAGAAAAAAATAAATTATACGGTACGAGCAGCCGATAAGACATATAAAATTGAATATCATCCCCAACATGAAGGTGATGGACATTATAATGGTAATCATTATCAGGTTTTAAAAGTAGGAGAATATCCAAAGCCGGGAAAAACAAAGCCCCCCTATTTTAGAATTCCTAATCTTGATCCCGATTCGCCTGCGCAAGGAGGAACGTTTGCTCCGGGGGATTTGTTGCCAACAAAAAATAATTAAGATAATAAAGTGAAATTTTAAAGTAGTGGTTTAGCGTGGAAGATTAGCTTGATAGCTGATTTTCCACACGGCTATTTGTGCTGGAGCATCACAAATAAGCTCTGATGGAAGCAACAAATCTGAGATTTGCGGCTTTGTATTAGCAAAGTGTTGCTCCATGTTTTATAAACGCTCCGGAATGGAGACTAATATGGTTAGAGTATTATGTATTGGACAATATAGTGAAGAAGGAAAGTTTGTTAAAAGGCAATGGGAAAGTTTTATAGAATGGTGTAAAGTAGAATGTAATAAGATCGTTATATATTCGCATATGACTTATGATATAATTCGTGCTAAATTTTTATCGTATTGTAATATTCTTTTATTAAAAAAGCCGGATGAGACATTAAATGTTTATGCATACGAAATTAAGGTTACAAATATTGCATTTTGGGACTATATCAAAGAATATAACTATAATATTGACTCAGCGAATGATATCTCCCATATATATTTTTTTTATAATGATAAATATATTGCATCTTTAGAAATAGTTGATTATGAGAATTATTTAGTTATTGAAGAGTTTGCTGCTCATAAGGAAAAGTTATTATTAAATAAAAAGCTAGTACAGGAAAATATTGATTTTTGCTATAAAAAAAATGCGGATATAGATGCATTATTACAAGAAGAAAGATGGAAACCGTTGGGAGAGATATAATATAAAATAGGCTGATAGATTACACATAAGTTGTTAAACAACGACCACAGGAACTATGTATTTGTCACATTTACCAGCCATATCTGTGATCTGACAGGACTGGTTCGATTTTAAGACCTATAGAAGGGACGTATATGATAGATATGGCGGAAGGTGATTTCATTCTTATAGGCGATACTAATCACGGCGGACCTAATGCTGTTGGAATTATAAGTTCGGGTGGCATGGGTATAGGTGAAGGAGAAGAATTTCATGTACAATGGGGAAATACTACAACTTTGTATTCAATAAATTTATTTGACATATGGGACAATATTTATGATAAAAATAAATCCTAATAATGTTTGAAACGGCCGAAAAAGGAGAGAGAATGGAATTATATTATCTATCAAAATATCCTATAAGATTATGCAGGGAATACATGACGCATTTCAACATATATGATAATTTTGTATATATATGGGAAGTGAGAGGGGGTTACTATTTTATAACATTTGAGGACTATAGTGATGTTGGATATTCGATGATTGGCATCCCCAGACCTATTTTTAAAGTGGTATTTGAAGATTTTGGAGATCAAACAGGAATAAGAACAGAGTTTATGAATCCCTGGATATTTAAAGCTCCATGGATTCCTGTAGAGGATATTGATCGCTTTTGGGAGATAAAACTGGATGCGAAAAGGATAAAAAATGATAGAGAAAAGAATATATTTGACAGCATTTTTTCAAAATTGATAAAGAAACGTACCTGACAAAGTACAGATGCAATGGCGGCAAAGCGTTAGAATAGCAGTATTTTGATAAGGAGAATTCTGACTAC
>JAAWOG010000070.1 GCA_022799355.1 Lachnospiraceae bacterium
AAATACCTCCATTCCTTTGAACATTTTTCGCAATTCCGTTTGCGTGGCATACATTATTATCATATATATCGTCATATATCCTTTATTAATAAACTAAAACCACTATTAATTTTCTTTTCAGGATTGTATAAAGGACAAATTTCCACATCCATAACATCAAAAAGTTCTCTTTCATAGTTATATAGTCCAATCCCTCTATTCACATTTATAGTTGAGTAGAAAAAGCCGTTTTCACGAGTAATAGGTATTCCATATGTTCTGGCTATATCTGGTCGATCATGCAACTCCCACGTTGTATTTATAACTGTTATTTTAAGTTTTACATTCGCTGATCCCGTCTTATTTCCCACGCTGTCCGTATAATATACAAGACCTACAATATTTATCCAATTGTCGTCGGCATCATACAATTGATAACCTTTCCCCCCTTCAGAACCACTGAGCCCTGTATACTTTGTAATCATAATTCCATCCACCCTTGAAACAGGCACTACGGAAAGATTATAAACCGGCATTTCTCCTATATTAAAATCATTGAAGGTATTTGTACTCACCACACGGATATAATATGTACCAGCAGGCAAATCTACTTCTCCTTCTCCTTTACCGCCTCCGCCAAACTCCATTGCGAAATAATCCTGTGTTACATTTCTGTATATCTCAAACTCACATCCGTTTGTAGATGCGCTTGAAGCTAAATTTAATCTTACTTTGTCATACTTTGGGCTATCGAGTACGGTAAAAGAATACCAGTCATTATCAATAGCTGAATTTATTATTCCGGATACCTTTGCTCCTGTACTGCCCAAATTCAATGCGACCGCCTCCTGAGCATTCTCGTCCGGCTCGCCAGGATCAGATAACTCCGCATAGTTTGTCGTGATCGAAAAATCTAATGTATAAGCTTCTGTCGCACTGCCTCCCACAAGTGAAAATATGCCGATATACACCAATTCATCCGATGCAGGCAAATAGCCAATGGATTCTTCCAGCGTCTTTCCCCCGTTCAGATACGGAATATAGTGACTCATCTTTATCACGTTTAACTCGGAATCATACAGCACAAGCGCATAATTGATTGAAGTATTGTTGGGCACTGCCAGCCTTGCCTGTAAATAATCTCCCGCGGGAAGTTCAAGTGAGTATAATTTATAATCTCCCGTTTCAGACAGATAATCAGAGACTGTCCCATAGTGCTGAATACTCTCCCTTCCCGCATTATCTTCCGCGGCAACTGTCTCAATCCCCTCCTCGTCATACAGCGAAATTTCATCGCCGGTTAAACTCACATCAAACGCACCATCCGGTATATTTTCCACAATTGCCAAATCTTTGTTTTCACTAAAGTTAATTTCCATATCCCCCGCAGAGATATCTTCTTCGATTACAAATTCTCCTATCGGAATATCCCCTATCCAATCTTCTAATTCTTCCGCTTCCTCCTCCACATCCACAATATCTTCCGTTTCAACCTTTTCTTCCGGAAGTTCCTCCGCCTGAATACATAAAGCATTTCCCAAAAGCCCTGCCGACAAGACTGCCGCAAGCATCCATCCGAATATCTTTTTCTTCATCATAAAAGTTATTTCTCCTTCCTCTTCTGAAAAATCCACTGACAGCTTCAAACTTAATATTCTTTTTATGAAACGATCGCCCAAAAGGTACTACGCATCGTAGTACCTTTTGATTTTATCTCAGTTTCCATATTCTGTCAATACAAAAAGAAATTTTCTCCGTTAAAAGGAAGGGCTGCTATAATCAGAAAACATCTCCTGTAAATATCAGGGCATCTCCAAATCACCTTACTCTACAATATTCTATCATTATACCGACCGATCAGTGAGGGCATACAGTATATTTTGATTCTGATATCAAACTCCCCAAAAACATACTGCCGCACCCATTGCAACGATTTGCGTTATAGTTCTTAAGCACGCACCCACCGCTGCTGTTTTTTACATGCTCCTGATATGTACCGGAAATCAATGACGAATGCGTACATCCCGCACGCCCTCCTGCATTTTTATCAACCTCATAAATATTCCCGTTCTCATCAGTAAACTGCTGGTCAAACCTGATATCCATATCTTCCTGTTCAAACATAAAATTTCCATTTGTTGTAGCAAGAATGTCTTTATTAAAAAAATCCTCACACCTTTCCCGTATAAGTTCCTCATCCCCCTCAATCCTTAAAACCGTCACCCCATCATACGCAAATACAGGCACCGACGAAACGATCCATATCATAGACGTCAATACTCCCATCGCAAACTTTGCCTTTCTGCTGCATTTTTTCCGGTTTTCCCTCATTATATTTTCCACCCTTTCTTTCGTTAAGCCTTTCTTTGTCCTGTTTCCGCAAAATCCGGCAAACATATTCCTTTCCTCCTTCACCAGCAGCGCCTGCCTGAATATCTCCCTTCCATACAGCATTCTCTCCTCCCAGGATAAATTTTGGATCACCATCTCATCGCAGTTCAACTCACAGTTCCTGTTAAATATTCCCGGCAGAAAATAAATCAGCGGATTAAACCAATGGATACAGACTGCCGCGGTTGCCAGAAATTTGAATAATATATCATTCCGTTTTATATGGTACATCTCGTGCAAAAGCACAATATCCCTCTGCTGTTTCTCAAGATTCTCCGGAATTATGATAACAGGCCGAAAATATCCCATGGTAAATGCGTTGCCCGAAAAAGAGCTCTCATATATCCGGACTATTCTCCTTAAACGGATCTTTTCCTTAAGTCCTTTAAGCTCTTCCTCCTCAATATCCGCCTCTCTGTAATCCTCCGCCGACATCATGGCACTTTTCATGGATAAATACTTCGATATTTCTTTGAACAGACGAGCCAGTATAACGATCAGAAACACTACGGCAATCGCCAGAAATACCCAAAAGCCCCTGTTCACTGTGCCCCCCTGATCATTCAGCAATACGGATGCCCTGCCAGGAGAAATCCTGACATCCGTAAATCCGCTCGCCGTCGTCCGCCTTTCAGCCTCCTCCCAGAGCCTTCTTGCCCAAAGCCCCAACGGACACGGTATCAGATACAGAACTATCGCCGTCTTAAACAATACATCCTGCCACTTGTACAGAGAAAATTTCTCCGCTGTCTTTTGCAGACAGACGCCGGACAGCATAAAGATACTCCCCGACACCGACATCAAAACAAGTAAGCTCATCCCTTCCCCCTCATATCGAGCAGTTCTCTTATTTCCTCAGCCTCCTGATCCGTCATCTGCCCGCCGCCGTTCAACGCAACAATAAAATTTTTCAGGGAACTGCCGTACATATCATCAAGGATTTCCCTTGTCTGCCGCCGCACAAACTCCTCCCTTGTACAACTTGCCATGTATTTATGCCCCTCTTTCCTCAACAACCCCTTCTGCATCATCCGCGTCAGAAAAGTGCTGGTCGTCTGCCGTTTCCACTCCTTTCCAAGATTTCTGAAATGCACGACGATATTATTGTTTGTCATTCCGTCCGAATCCCATATTACTTCCATGATTTCCCGTTCTGCCGGACTTAAACTGATCATATTTATATACCTCCCTGTTTTTTGCTTATCGTACTACAAATATGTGGTCCTGTCAACCCACCGGCATATCCCTCCAATACCTATATATAATTCCTCTACTTTATCTGCTCTATTGCCGTGGAATCTGATCTGCCATATTTCAGTTCAACAATGATCGCCGGCTTACTTACCGATGGGCGCGGCAAAAAGACAATATCTGCGAACCCTCGCCCCGCAGGAAGCTCTCTTATCTGCGCTAAAAGACAGGACGGCAGGATAATCATCAATATCATCCCACCGCCCATTTAATATTTTTATGCCCTTTCCGTTGTCAGCCGGAACATCTGGTTAAATATAGACACATCCCTGTTATAAGCTGATTACAGGATCAGTAAAGTTCTTCTTTCCCTTTTACCTTTCCCAGATATTTTACCTGTTCGGCTTCCGGAATTTTCAACACATCCATTGCCTGTTCTATTGTCAATTTCAGGGCGGACATTACATTCTCAATTGCTGTTAAAGTTCCGATTTCTATGCCCTGACTTCTGCCAATCTTCATACCCTCATTTCTGCCAATCTTCATACCCTCATTTCTGCCAATCTCTATCCCCTTTTCCAATCCAATCGCCTCTCCATCTTCCCGGAGAACCTCATCATAAACTTCCTGATTAAACTCATATATTCCCATCTCCACGATCTCCTCTCTGTTCTCCCTGAAAAAGTCCTCAAGAATACCCTCAAAAATACATTCATCCACTGCCTGGCGCACCGCTTCTTCCGTTTTCAGACCAGATGCCTTTTTGTCGCGGACTTTATTCACGAATATCGTATAACCTTTCAGGCTCTCGCATTTTTCCAACAACTCCCCGTTATAGCCGGGATTGATATTAATAACCGTCACTATCAACTCCAGATCCGGCTCTTTCTCTTCTCTGAAAAATAACTCTGACAGCCTGTGAACCTGCCTCTCAGGCTGTTTTGCAATTCCATTATAGAAAACGACAAACTTAGGCGTCGGAATTTTCACCTTAGTTGATCGATGCAGCCTGCCAGGCGGGGCAATCTTTTTTAATTCTTCCACAACATAATATAAATCTCTTAACGGCATATTCGGATTGACGCTGGCCTGCTGTTCATACAGGTTTAATCCGGAATCAATTACAAAAGCGGCGTCATTCCTTATTTTCATACAGATTGCTTCTTCTAATGTGACAACTTCCAGTTCCTCTTCCTTCTCGTATTCTGTGCCGTTTATTGCGTTATACAGCGACAACAGATTCTTTTTATCCCTGTACAGCAGACAAAATACATTATCCTTGTGGTTTCTTGTTACGTTTAACAAACTACTTTCTCCTTTCCTACGGGAGAAAGCGTCGCAATACTTTTCGCAGCTCCGATAACATCACGGACTTTACAGTATACCACAGCCGGGGTACTATACCTTCTGCCGGACACCGATTCATGCCTTCATGCCCTGTCGTCTCCGTTTCTCCCACTTTTATAATTTCATTGATTTTGAGTTTAAAGCAGGATTTGAGCCACCGTTTTCCAACGGCAATTCGAACAAAGAGCAACACATTTGAAGTTCTCAATGCCGACATGATGGACATAATATCGTCCAATAGAACGTCTCAATATAGAGACTATATTTATGAAAATAATCTGCTTTACTTGACTATAACACAGAACATCCTTCCTTACAAGCACCAAAATAATAAAAATATCTCAGCGTTCTATATATGATGTTGCAAAAAGGGAACCCTACACGGATTCCCTACCTTTAAAACTTAAATTTTTCCGTCCCTATCTATCCGGTGATAAATCTGTGTATGCCAAAGCCACCTGGTTATATAACCATTATTCCAAAGGCAGACGGAAATCATAAACTTTATCAAACGTATCTGCCTCTTCTCTGATCAATTCGGCGTTGCCTGTTGTAACCAGATACTTGTTTTCCAGCAACTCCTGCAGCATCTCTGCCGCCTTCTCCTTATCATCCGGGGTGGTTGTCCTGATCTCGTTGCCAAGCCTGCTCCAGTTCTCCGTATCAAACCCGGTCATATCACGGCGCATGGCAGACATATACCTGCTCAGATTCCCGGTGGGAGCAGTCACAGTGGCATAAGCATTTAAGATATAACTGTCCAGTTCTTCCTGCGTCAGTTCCAGGTTCTCAAGCTGCTTAGCCTCTTTTTCAATGACAGCCACCGTGTCAGCCACATTGGGATCGCTGTAGGTATAGGTGTATACAATTTTCAAATCCCCTGAAAATCCCAGCCCCGCGCTGTAGGCAAGCCCCTGGAAGCGAATTTTGGGAACGATATACCGGTCGCTGAGCGCACTTAAAAACGGAAAGAGAGTTCCCGATAAATTATCAAGCAGGGCAGTGTCACTGAGTGCACTGGTACAGTAATTGGATGCCTCCATAATTACACCTGTCCTGTCCGGATATTCCGGCAGTTTATAGTCTGCCTGCACGCCCGGCAGCGACGGCAGACTTTTCAGCATCCGACGGGAAACGCCCGAAACCTGCTCCAGCTCGTCCCCGGGAGCCACATTCATCACCACCATCCGGTCTCTGTGCAGAATAGCCTTTTGAATCGAACGAAGTTTTTCCTCAATCTCTTCCATGGCATCCGGATCGGTTTCCAGCCGTGCCCGCAGTTCCTTCGCAAACTCATAGAACCGCTGACCGGTTAAGTATTCCCAATACTGGCCATCCCTCCCTGTTCCGGCTCCGGCGATCAGATCACTCAGGATTAAAGGATCGCCTCCGGACCAGTCCAAAGAAGGCAGGTACTTATCCAGAACCCTGATAAATTCGTCTTCATCCTCCAACTTAAGCCCTTCCATAATCTCCAGAAGTAATCCAAGGCTTGTCTCGTAGTCCTCCGCCATACAGTCCCACCGGACGGAGAACATGGGATACTGCCTCTCCCCCTCATCGGGATACACAAAGTCAATATCAAAATTATGGAGATACCGCTGCATCAGGTTATTCTTTTGCGCTCTGGTGTAGTTTTCCGTTGCCAGTTCTTCCAATAAAATACTGTAAAGCCTGATATAATGCAGATCCTCCTCGGGCACGGCGCCCGTATCGAAAAAGAGACTGTGACAACTGATCTGCTCCGTCCGGGAAGCGGCACTATAATAGAGTGCCCCGTCTTCTTCCTCCCTGTGAAATTCCGGCTGCGTCTCCAGCGGAGGGAGATCGTCCACTGAAATAACAATATCATTGTTAGACTGTTCCGAAGCGTTCCACTCATCAAAGGCCAGCGTGTCATTTACCATCTGCTCCAGTTCTTCCGGCGTCATGGCGGCCTTCATCTCAGCCAGATACGCCTCCTGCTCCGCCATCAACTCTTCCGCAAGCCCCGGCTTGGGAGTGGTGGTAACCATAGCGCTGCGGGATGCATTTTTAAGAGATTCCGCCCGGCTGCGGATGAATGTCTGATTTGTATCCTTTTCCATAGCCTGAAAAACGGCTTCCATCTGAGTCAGCATGTCCGCTTCTCCGGTCTGAGCCCATTTCATGCAGATAACAGGGAATATCTCCTCGATGATAACAGAAGTATTTTCCAGCATGGTGTAATCATCCAATTCCTTGGATTTCAGCACAGTTTCCACCAGCTCCTTATCCAGCCCGTTCTGAGCCACATCCGCCAGTGTTTTATCCACCGCGGCTTTAAAAGGTGCGGCGTCCTCCTGATCTGCGTACTGCATTTCAAATACGAAAACCGGCTTTGCCGTATCTATATTTACGTAAACAAAAGCCGGCGCAGCCAGTCCTGCCTCTTTCAAATTCTCATGAAACACCGAACTCTCGTTGTTCAGCATGGTGGAAAGCAGTTCATACTCCACAAGCGTCTCCCACTCCTGTCCGTCCAAATCGATACCATACAGAATAACAGAGGCATCCTCCGCGGAATCGCCCTCATAGGCAGGTGCATAGACGACCTCCTCCACATAGCCCGGAGCAGTCACCGGATCATCGTAGACGCTTAAGTCGGTGCCGCGTTTTTCGGCTTTGCATAAATACTCCCTGTCAATAAATTCCAAAAAACTGCGGTAATCCAGATCCCCATAGATAAATAACAGGGAGTTGTCGAAACTGTAACACCGCTCATGGGTTTCGGCCACATGTTCAAAAGTCAGATCCCGGTAGTTGACATGGGCACGCCCGATACAGTTCGCAGCGTATTCCCCGGGATGAAGCCCCCGTAAAAGGTTGCGTATTCCTTCCATGTTCACGGAAGTCATATACCCCATATCCTCGCTGAACACAGTCCCGCCCATAGATATAGGCTCATCCACGTCATAGAGCATATAGCGCAGAGCCTCCCGCTCAAAAATCCTCGAATCACTGAGCAATCCCGGCTTTACCATACAGCTTAAATAGGCATCCGCTCCAAGAAGAAGCTGCTCCTCACTCCGGCTGGCAAAAGGATACATGGTGAAGGTGCCGTAAGTAAAGGCATTGGTATAAGTATTATAAGTCTTACCCGCTAAGTCAAAAAACAGATTATTGCTGGGATACTTTTGAGAAGACGCTATAATGGCATGCTCAAAAATATGGTTGGAGTCCGTCTCGTCCACAACAGGCGTCCGATAGGCAATCGTGAACGCCTTGTTGGTATCGTCATTTTTGATATAGCACAACTGTGCTCCGCTGTATTCATGCTCAAAGCAGAGAATCTCTGCGTCCAGCGGGGCGTAGGGCTCCACGCTTTTCAAAGTAAAACCGAATACCTTCTCCCCCAAGGCGGGAAGGGCGTCCTCCTCTTTCTCAGATGTGGATGCATCCGCCGCGACCTGACCGAGCGCATCAATGTCCGTTGACCAGGCCTCATCGGATTTTGCCGAGGAAGGATCATTGCCGCATGCGGTAAGCTGCAGGAACATGGCTGCCATCAGGAACATGGCAATCCATCGATTCTTCTTTTTCATCCTTCCCTTCCAGGACACAGGCACACTGTTACATTTTATCCGTTTCTTCATATCTCTCCTCATTTTTGCTATAATATGACTTATGGGTTGTGTCAGGCAACGCACAGGCACAAATCCCGCGATTGAACATATCAAGAAAGCACAACAAAACCTCTCAATCACCTCACCACATATACCGAAACCCCTTCTCTCTCTCCCTGAGCGGAAGCTCCTCCTCCTCAATGGAATCGATGCGGATCGGCTTTTTCTGATGCAGGCAGAGAATCATATCCCGTATGGTCTCCATACGCCCCTGCACCTCCATCCGTACATCCCCGTTCGGCAGATTTTCCACATATCCCGTAAGCCCCAGCGTATCCGCAAGATACTTGGACTGAAACCTGAATCCCACAAACTGTACTTCTCCCTTAAAGATCAGTTTTTTCCTGACCATATCACCATCCGTTTTCTTTTCCGGCTCTGCGCCTTTCTCCTGTTCCGCTATCCTGAACTTCCCACAAAGCTTCCAAAAACCGCTATCTTTTTTCTTCACTTTCCGCCACCTTCTGACACAGACCGCTCACAATACAAAATCCCCCGATCACAGCCATAATAATCCCTGCAATCTTATCATCCACCGCAAAGAACGGAAGCCCGGCTGCCACGATTATAATTCCCATTACAAAATCCACCTTCCAGCTCCGCGCCCCCCTCTTAACGGCCTTCTCTGCTTCCGCCGCATTCTCCCCGGTTCCGTTTTTTTCCGCTTCTATCTCGAATTTCTTTCCTTCCATTATACCCTCCCGTCCCGATTGTTTTCAAGTTATTTACAGGATCATCCCGCATAAAATTTACCAAACGCCTGCGCTTGTCAAATACACACAAGCGCAGGCGTCCGTTCTTAACATTACAATATACCGTTTACTATATTTGTTTAATTTATTAAATCCACTCCATTTACTATGCCAGATCTTCTCCGTTCGTCCTGATTACCTTCTGATACCAGGCAAAACTGTCTTTCTTGATCCTCTTTCCGCTTCCCTTGCCATAGTCGTCGATATCCACATAGATAAAGCCGTAGCGTTTGCTCATCTCCGAGGAAGAACAGCTTACGATATCAAGAGGCGCCCAGAGATAGTACCCTCTTAAGTCCACTCCGTCCATAACAGCAAGCTTCATCTGCTCGATATGCGCCCTATAGTAGTCCACCCTGTAAGGATCATGGATGGAACCGTCCTCTTCCAGCTTGTCATAGTTGCCGCAGCCGTTCTCTGTAATGTAGATCGGGCACTGATACCTGTCATAGAACTCGTTCAGCATATACCGAAGGCCGCTCGGATCAATGCTCCATCCCCACGGATTCGCCGGAAGATCCGGATTTCTGATGGCTTCATTTCCGTTCTCAAAGCTCTCTTTTGTTACCATTCTTGTATAATAGTAAGAGAAGGACAAAAAGTCTGCCGTATTCTTCAAATCTTCCTCGTCATCCGGGCCAAACGCAATGTGAATGCCTCTCTCCTCAAAGAAGTGGAAAGCATACCCCGGATATTTTCCTCTCAGCAGCACATCGGAGAAGAAATATTCCATCTGGTTATGACGCATAGCCGCCAGAATATCCTCCGGTTTGCAGCTTGCCGGGTAGGACGGACCGCCGCAGAGCATCATGCCGATCTGCAGGTCTTTCTTAAGACTGTGGCCATATCTGGTCGCCCTTGCGCATGCCACCATCTCGTTATGAACCGCCTGATATTTTGCTTCCAGTACATTGTCCACCACATCCTCCGCCACACCGAGATGGTTGAAGGACTCATGCACGATCAGATTGATCTGGTTTACCACGATCCAGAGTTTTACCCGGTCTCCGTATCTGTCAAACAATGTCTTACAGTATCTCTCAAAGAACTCTATCACTTCCCTCGAATACCAGCCCTTATAATTTATGGTCAGATTCAGGGGCATCTCATAATGAGAGATTGTGATCAAAGGCTCCATGCCGTTTTTGATGATCTCATCAATCAGATTGTCATAAAATTTCAGCCCTTCTTCGTTGGGTTCCTTGTCATCACCGTTAGGATAGATCCTGGACCAGTTGATGGAAGTCCTGTATGTCTTCATCCCCAGTTCCGCAAGAAGCTTTAAATCCTCTTTATAAGTATGATAAAAATCAATCCCCCAGCGCTTCGGGAAAATCCGGTCACTCTCCTCAAGAGCCTTTTTGACAAATTCCGAAGTCACCTCTTCATTAAATTTTTTGTCCACAGGAACATTGTCCACAAATTCATTGATATCTGCCACACAAAGCCCCTTGCCGCCTTCTTTCCATGCCCCTTCCATCTGGTTTGCCGCAAAAGCGCCTCCCCAAAGGAAATTTTCAGGAAACGTTTTCGGTACTCTGCTCATAATACTATCCTCCTATTCCTGTTCCGCAGATATTCTTCCACTACACCTTTTTCTAAATGGAATCTCATCCGCTTAATAACGCGTCTGACATTCCATTTGTGCACCGTCCGAATATCTGCTGTTTCCGGTTCCATTCACCTTTTATTTCTCAAGTTTTTTCAGTCTCTCTTCATAAGATGCAAAAATATTGCACATCTGTTTCGCGATCATAATCTCACTGTAGATTGTCATCAGGGTATCCTGCGCATGGGCAAACAGGACATTGTACTCAAAATCCTCCCCAGCGATTGCCCCCTGGATGCAGTCCGTCTGAATATGATGAGCTTCCGCGATTTTTGCATCCGCCTCCTTCAAATGTTCCTGTGCGCCTGCCATATTTCCTTCCGCAATGGCTTTCAGCGCCGCCTGACAGCAATTTCTCGCATCTCCCGCATGCATAATGATCTGCATGGCATTTTCTACGGTTGTTTCATTCATAGCCTACCTCCACACTCTACTCTTTTGCTGCTTTCTTCTCACCGGCTTCCTTCTTCAGCTCATTTGCCTCATAAGCTTTAAAGAACGGATACCAGATCAAAGTCGATACCGCCACGGAGATAATCAGGAAAATGATCGCTCTGAAACTCCTTGTATTGATCCACGTAGAGATCGGATAAGGGCAATACCAGAGTTCAAACTGTACATCCGGTATCGGCGCAAACTTGATAACCTTTGTGCCGATCCATGTCAGCAGAGATATCAGTATACCCTGAAGCCACATCGGAATCATCAGATAAGGATTCCATGCGACACAACCGAAAATAACCGGCTCATTGATATTGAAGATACCCGGCACAAGGCACGCCCTGCCCAGAGATTTCAGTTCTTTGGATTTTGACATCAGTAAGAGTATCACCAGAGGCAATGTACATCCGATACCTCCCACCCACATATATGTACAGAAAACAAGGCCTTCCGTAAAAATATTCATGCCTGCCGCCGTTGCGGTGCCCGCTGCAACCAGTTCCAGATTTGCCACGATTGCCGCCAGTTTTACAGGTTCACTTACAGGTGTCAATACCCAGCTTGAAATACCCATGGAGTAGATAAAACAGGTAATAAACATAAACAGTGTAAATCCGTACCAGGTCTGCAAAAAGCTCTGCAGAGGCATAAAGATGCTCAGGATAATGTTATAAAGGTTCACTTTCATAATCAATACAACCGCCCAGCCAAGGACAACAACGATACCTACGGGCAGAAGCGCATCAAACCACTGACGCACAAAATCGGGAATTGCGGAATCCTCTTTGAAGAATGTGAATTTCGCGAAAGCTCCCATGATAAGCCCTGTGATAACACCTGTTATCATTGCGCAGAACATACCGCCGGCGCCCAGTGCGGAACTGCCAAACCCTACGGCGCCTTCCTCCTCCACGATAGGCGTAACAACGATCAAAAACAGAATCACTCCGGACAATCCCGCTATCAGACGCTGTTTTCTGTACCGCTTTTTCTCGCAGTAATTAAAGGGAATCAGGAACGCCACCAGAAGCGATACCTTACCCATGGTCCATCCGAACGGTGTCCAGAAGGAGAACGGTAATGTCACATAATTTTCAATGATTGCCAGACAGCAGAAGATCGATCCCAGAAAGATAAAGGGCAGAATCTGCAATACGGAATCCTTGATCGTCACAACCCAGATCATATTGCTGATCTTATTCATTTTAGGCGCAAAGCTGTTTTCCAGCCAACTGATCAATTTTTGCATGAGTATATATCTCCTCTCTTACTTGTTTTCACTATCGTTTCTTTACTTTTCCCCGAACAATTCCAGAATCTGATCCAGCGCAATATCGCCGTTTAACTTTGCGTAAGCTTCCTTATCGATCAGAGCAATCTTGATATCATACCCTTCACAGTCTTCCTCCAGGGAAGGGATCACCGTCGCAAGATGAGGTCCCACCATCAGGCAGTCGATATCCTCCACATAGTTTAAAACCTCGGACTCGCTCCTCGCGGTCACACTCATCTTGATTCCCCTTGCCGCGGCAGCCTTTCTGATATTTGCTGCCATAAATCCGCTGCTCGCTCCGGAGCCGCATACCAGTAATACATTGTGCTCAGCCATTTCCCGCACCTCCTGTTTTGTTTTGATAACCCAATTGTATTTTTCCGCAAACAAAAAAGCAAACCGACATTTTCACCCCGACGGTGAAAATGTTAGTTTGCCGCATAAAACAGGGACCTCTGCCGTTTCGGCAAAGATCCCGCCTTTATCCGTTCTTATCCTGTTTCATGTATGCCCGATCAGCCCATACTTAAGGAAAGCATGATAGACACCGTCCTCAGAGACAGGCTTTGTGACATCATCCGCCGCCTGCTTTACAAAATCCGACGAATTGCCCATCGCGATACCGACGCCTGCCGCACGCAGCATCTCAAGATCGTTCTCGCTGTCGCCGATGGCTATCGTATCCTCTATCGGAATACCCAGATATCTGCTCAGATACCGAAGAGCCGTTCCCTTTGTAAACGCCTCCTTGGTGATCTCACCGCTGTTTCCTCTGGTCTCCGCCTGACTGAATGAGGTCACGCTCATATCCCACTTTTTCAGTTTCTCTTTTAACCAGTCATGATCCTTTTCCCCGTAGAAAAAAGAACATTTATGTACCTTCTTCATCTCTTCTGTGAAAGTACAGGGAAGCGTTTTTAAGAAGAAACCAAGAAGAAATCGCTCTCGCTCCTCAAAGCCTTCCATCCGCCTGAAAAAGCTTTCCCGGATCTCCTTTTTCATATAAAGATTCTCAAAGCCCTCCATAATATAGACGGCTCCCGCCTCATCGAGCAGATCCGTCACCAGCTTCGTCTCTTCCTCCGAAAAATATTCCGCCAGCAAAACCTCTTCTTTCCACATGACACAGGCGCCCGCCGCACTGATCACACCGTCAAATTTCTTCATCTCATCCGGTGTCTCAGAGTATGCCCTGCCGGTACAGATGCACAAAAAATGTCCGTTGTCCTTCGCCTGCGAAAGCGCCTTAGCCGTTTTCTCGGAAATCGGATGTCCCTCGTATAAAAGAGTCCCGTCAATATCCAGAAATACCAGTTTTTTACTGCTCAAACTTACAGGTTCTCCTTGAAGAATGCCTCTAAAGCAGCAGCAGCCTCGTCCTCTTTGTCCCCCTCACAGACAACGGTCACTTCCATATCCTTCTTAACGCCCATAGCCATAACAGCCATGATCTTCTTTGCACTGCCTTTCTTCTCCCCGCATTTCAGCGTAATATCACAGGGAAACTTCGCAGCCTCCTTCACCAAAAGCCCCGCCGGACGCGCATGGATTCCCAACGCATCCTGAACCGTGTAACTGAATTCTTTCATGATATAAATCCTCCTTATATAATTTTTATTCCCTTTATTTATTATCAAATATAACCATTTTTCTGTCAAGACCGTTATTGTACTGTTTCCGGATTGTATTTTTCCATCACAAATTTTTATATGCTGCACTATTACGGATTGTATAACCTGGCTCCGGGAAGTATCTGCGTGTGGGGTTGCTGTGCAGGAGGCGCAGTAACTCTTAGCCTCTGCATATCTGCGTCAGTCATAAAAATCCATCTGTCTGAGCGAAGCGAGTTATGGATTTTATGGCTCGCCCTTAGCAGATCTGCAGAGGCTTAGCGTTACCGCCTCCGAACCCGCAACCCTGCACGCAGATACTTCCCGGAGCGTCCATACACTTCCGGAAACGTCCCTCTTAAACCGGTTACATATTCACAACCTTATTTCTCACCGGCAGCACCATCCCGGGCGATACCGACAGTTCGTCGAGCCCCATATTCACAAACTCTTCCGTCAGCGTCGTATCCGCGCCAAGCTCGCCGCAGATGCCCGCCCAGATGCCTTCCTTGTGGGCTGCGTCCACCACCATCTTAATCATCCGCAAAATAGCCGGATGGTGCGCGTTATAGAACATATCCAGTTTCGCGTTCTGACGGTCTATTGCCAACGTATACTGCGTCAAATCGTTCGTGCCGATACTGAAGAAATCCACCTCCTTAGCCAGCTCATCGGCAATGATTACGGACGCCGGCGTCTCGATCATAATGCCGAACTCGATATCTCCGACCTCTTTTCCTTCTTCTTTCAGCTCTTCCTTGATTCTTTCCAGAATCTCTTTCACGGTCCGCACTTCCCATACGGAGATGATCATCGGCACCATAATGGCAATCCTGCCGAAGGCGGAAGCCCTGCACAGCGCGCGAAGCTGGGTTTTAAACACTTCCCTCTTGTTCAGGCAGATCCTGACCGCACGGTATCCCAGCGCCGGGTTCTCTTCCTTGTCAAGCCCGAAGTAATCAATCTGCTTGTCGGCGCCGATATCCAGTGTGCGGATGATCACGCGCTTTCCGCCCATCTTCTCCGCCACTGCCTTATATGCCTCAAACTGCTCTTCCTCGGAAGGGTAATCACTGCTCTGCAAATATAAAAACTCACTTCTGAACAGCCCGATTCCTTCCGCATCGTTGGCAAGCACCGCTTCCACATCCTCCACGCCGCCGATATTGGCATAGACATTGATCTTTCTGCCGTCCTTTGTCACACTGGGCTTCCCTTTCAGCGCATTTAACAGTTCCTGCTCTTTCTTCTGTTCTTCCAGCTTATCCTGATAACTCCGAAGCGTCTCCTCATCGGGCTCCACGATCAGCTTTCCTTCCTTGCCGTCCACGATTCCCATCAGGCCGTCCACATGTTCCGCTTCCGTCACCATCACAAGGGCGGGAATATTCATGGTCCGCGCCAGGATCGCCGTATGGGAATTGGTGGAACCCTTTCTTGTCACAAAAGCAAGCACCTTGCTGCGGTCAAGCTGCAGCGTCTCGCTCGGCGCCAGATCTTCCGCCACCAGAATAGAAGGCTCCTCCATCACTGCGCCGCCTTCCTCCACGCCTGCCAAAATCCTGACCACCCTTGCGGATATATCCTTGACATCGGCTGCGCGCTCCCTCATATAGTCGTCATCCATACCGGCAAAAACTTCCGAAAAATTCTGTCCGGTCACAGAAACGGCATACTCCGCATTGACCTGCTCATCCCGGATCATCCCCTTGATGCCGTCCAGATAGTCCTCATCTTCCAACATCATCTGATGCACCTCGAAGATCGCCGCATTCTCCTCACCCACTTCCGCAACCGCCTTCTCATACAGTGCGCCAAGCTGAGCCGATGCGGTCTCCTTCGCCGCTTCAAACCGGGTGATCTCGGCCTCCGCGTCAGAAACGGAAGTTTTATTCACTTCCACCTTCTTTGCTCCGAACTCTCTGATCTTTCCGATGGCAACGCCCTTGAACGCCGCCTTCCCCGACAATACTTTCATGTCCCTACTCCTTTCGTCTTATCCTTATTTCTTTATACTTAATATAGAATATACTAAATTTATGAATGATCCGACAGGCAATCTTTTTCACTGACAGGGTGCAAAAGATAACTTGTTCGCTTTTCCTCTTATAGTATAATAGGTCACATGGAACCAAAATACACACAGATAACACGGCTTCTGATGGAACAGAAAAGCTGGATGACCGCCGCTTCCCTCTCTGACCAGATGGGCGTTTCCGTCAGAACCATCAAAAATTACATATCCGATCTGAACAGTATCCATGCCTCCCTGATCGAATCATCGGGCAGCGGATACCGCATAGACAAAGAAATGGCAGCCAAACTGCTGAACGAAACTTCCCAGCATATTCCGCAGACCAACAAGGAGAGGTCTTCTTACGTTGCCATCCGTCTTCTGCGCTCCCCTGAGGCACTCTCGCTTTTTGACCTCTGCGATGAACTCTACATTAGTATGTCCACACTTCGCACCGTTATGAAGCGGACGAAACGGATGCTCGAGCAGTACAACCTGATCCTTGCCGCATCCGGCGACAATGTGGAGATCAGAGGCGAAGAACGCAACCGGCGCCGTATGCTCAGTTCCATTATTTTTGATGAATCCCAGCTTTCCTTTTTCAACATGGAAGCCCTGCAGGATTCCTTCGATGAGATTGATATTGATTATATCATAGAAACCGTAAATTTAATACTCTTTGAGCACAAATATTTCATCAACGATTTCGCGCTCTTTAATGTGGTACTGCATATCACGATCGCTGTGGACCGGCATTTAAAGCCCCATTCCGATTTTACCTACAATAATGTACTGCCGCTTCTGCCGGACTATATCCATGAACTTGCCCGGGATCTGTGTGCGCGCTTTGAAGAATACTTTGAAATCGGATTTCATCAGGCAGAACTCGAAGACTTTGCCTTTTTGCTCTATA
>JAAWOG010000071.1 GCA_022799355.1 Lachnospiraceae bacterium
GAGTAAATTCGTATCTTCTTCCGCAGCTACGAATTTCTCCCATGTATCTCTCCGCCTCCTGCTGTTTTTATTACAGTTCCGCAGATTCCCCTACAGTACGGCTGACTGCAGCGCCTCCCACAGAATCTCCGTCATCTCGTCCACATTTTCCTGCGTAATCACAAGGGGAGGTACAAACCGCAGGATATTGCTGCCCGCATTGATCAGTACAAGTCCTTTTTCAAGGCATCTGCTGATAATACCGCCTACCGGCACATTGCACTCCAGTCCCTGCATCAGCCCAAGACCGCGTCTTGCTTTCACACAATCAAAGGCCGCTGCCAGCTCGTCCAGGCGCTTCTCCAGATAGGGCGCAACTTCCCGCACATGCCCTATTATATCATTTTCTTCAAATAAGTCCAACATTTTCGATACAGCACAGCAGGCAAAGGGATTTCCACCGTAGGTTGTGCCGTGATCTCCCGCCCCAAGGGATTTCTCAGCCACCCGCTCCGTCATCAGAAACGCACCAACCGGCACACCGCCGCCGATCGCCTTGGCGCACGCCATAATATCCGGCTTCACGCCGTAGTGCTGCCAGGCGAACATCTCTCCCGTACGCCCCATACCGCACTGAATCTCATCCAGGATCAGAAGAATATCCCTCTCCTCACAGAGCGCTCTGATCCGCTCCATAAATTCCTTCTCGGCAGGATAAATGCCACCCTCCCCCTGCACGGTCTCAAATAAAACCGCACAGGTTTTCTCCGACACCTGCTCCAAAACCGACTCAAAATGATTCATATCGGCAAATCGGATCTTTCCGACCAAAGGCTCAAACGCCTCCCGATAGTGAGGATTTCCGGTGACGGAAAGAGCCCCCATAGTACGGCCGTGGAAAGAATGGTTCATGGCAATGATCTCATGATCCGTATGCCCGTCTCTTGTATAAGCATACTTTCTCGCCGCTTTCAGTGCCCCCTCCACCGCCTCCGCACCGCTGTTTGTAAAAAACACACGATCCAGCCCGGCTGCCTTTTTCAGTTTTCCCGCCGCTAACACCGCAGGTTCATTGTAAAAATAATTGGAAATATGGAGCAGCTTATCGATCTGTCCCTTTAATGCCTCATCGAAATCCTTATAGTGGTACCCCAGTGCATTTACAGCGATCCCTGAAAAGAAATCCAGATACTTCTTTCCTTTCTGATCATATAAATACACGCCCTCCCCCCGCTCAAATACGATGGGATAACGATTGTAAGTATGCAGCAGGTCCTGCTCTGCCTGCGTGATATATTCCTGTGTCCTGCCATCCTGCATGAATATTACCTCCCGTGTTGCCTCAATTCCCTTTTCTTCAGTCCGTTTTTCCCTGCCGATTTTATCCCCCCGGCATGACTGACCGCTTTCCAATCCTCTTACAGCTCACCGTCTTCCCTGACGATTGCCGTCCCGATACCCTGATTGGTAAAAATCTCCAGAAGCAGGCAATGGGGAATCCGCCCGTCCAGAATATGCACCCGATTGACGCCGTTCCGAATGGCTGACGTACAGTTGCTCAGCTTTGGCAGCATGCCGCCTCCGATAAAGCCTCCGCCGATCAGTTCCTCCGCCTGCTCCGCGGTCAGCCTGCTGATAAAGCTTGACTTATCGTTTACATCCTTATACAGCCCTTCGATATCCGTCAAAAATACCAGCTTGTCCGCTCCCACTGCCCTGGCAATGGCACATGCCGCGTCATCCGCATTGATATTATAAGTCTGAAATGTATCATCCAGTCCCACAGGCGCCACGATCGGCAGAAAATCCTTCTCCAGAAGATCATAGAGCACCTTGGGATTCACCTCTTTGATATTTCCCACAAAACCGATATCCTGCCCGTCCGCATATTTTTTATCCACGCTAAGAAGCCCGCCGTCCTTGCCGCTGACACCCACCGCTCTGACGCCAAGCTCCTGCACCATCGTCACAAGGCTTTTATTCACCTTGTTCAACACCATCTCCGCAATCTCCATGGTCTCCTCATCAGTGACGCGCAGCCCGTTCACAAACCGGGCTTCCTTTCCCACCTTGCCTACCCAGCGGCTGATCTCCCTGCCGCCGCCGTGGACGATAATCGGCTTAAACCCTACCAGTTTCAGCAGCGTCACATCCTTGATCACATTCCTCTGCAGCTCCACATCGCTCATGGCGGAACCGCCGTATTTCACCACAATGATCTTCCTGTTAAACTTCTGAATATAAGGCAGCGCCTCAATCAGCACCTGAGCCTTTTTCAAAACCGCTTCCATATTTTCCGGTCTGTCGTTTTGCATCATAATCCGTCTCCTGTTCCATTCTTTTTTTCACACATCGGCGTATGGTCGGGCCCGCCGCAAAAGGGCAAGGCATGCCTACAGCAATCCCTACCTGATAAAGGCCGTAATATTCTCCTCATTCAGCACAAAATCATAATAGTTCAGATCTCTCCGCCCGGTCCATCCTATCTCTTTCCAGAACGCATTTCCCA
The DNA here is from genome assembly GCA_022799355.1 of Lachnospiraceae bacterium. Lineage (GTDB taxonomy): Bacteria > Bacillota > Clostridia > Lachnospirales > Lachnospiraceae > 1XD8-76. The sequence continues at coordinate 2,489 of JAAWOG010000071.1, forward strand.
CATCATTTTTTGTGAACGCGATCAGCGACACTTTATTGATCCGCTCCTTTTTCAACGCCTCCATACAAAAGACCACCATGGCTTTTCCGATGCCCTGCCGCCTGCTGCCATCCTTCACACAGACATGATACAGACACCCTCTCCTGCCGTCATGTCCGCAGAGAATGGCGCCCACAATTGCACCATCCTGTTCCGCCACGACGCTGATTCCCGGGTTTCTTGCCAGAAAGCGCCCGACGCCCTCCTCGGAATCGTCAATGCTCCGGATGCCAAAGCCCCGGATGCTCTGCCACAGCGCTTTCACCGCCGGATAATCCTCTGTTGTCATGGAACGTACCGTCACTTCCATCGGCCCGTATCTCCTTTTCCCATTCACTTCTGATTTAATTTATCCAATTTATCATATATATCCAAAAACGCGCGGTCGGAATCCCAATGTCATTTCGTTAACATTGCCGGACGCCGGGAGTGACATAAAATGCTCCGTCGCCACGCTCTCACCCCAGGCTACGGAAACATCGGCATCATCATAAGCCCCGCGCTCTCCGGCAGCCCGAAGAGCAGGTTCATATTCTGCACCGCCTGCCCCGCCGCACCCTTTACCAGGTTGTCCAGCGCTCCCATCATAATGATCCTGTGGGTGCGTTCATCTATCACAAAACCGATATCCACAAAGTTGCTGCCCTCCACCCATTTTGTCTCCGGGCACTCTCCCTGAGGCAGCAGACGGACGAAGGTTTCTCTCCCATAGTATTTCTCATACGCCGCCCGCACCTTTTTATCGTCCGCTCCCTCCGGCGCAAGATCCGCGTAAGTCGTCACAAGGATTCCTCTGTTCATCGGCACAAGATGAGGCGTAAAATTCAGCACAATCTCTCTCTTTGCCGCATATCCGAGCTGTTCCTCTATCTCCGGCGTATGCCTGTGGCATGCCACGCCATATGCTTTGATATTTTCATTTACCTCACAGAACAGGTTCGGAAGCTTTGCCCCCCGCCCGGCGCCGGACGTCCCGCTCTTGGCATCGATGATCAGGCTTTTTGCATCGATCAAGCCCTCTTTGACAAGCGGATAAGCCGTCAGAATGGAACAGGTCGTATAACAACCCGGATTGGCAATCAGCCTCGCCCCTCTGATATCCTCCCTGTTGATCTCGCAGAGCCCATAGACCGCCTCCCCGATAAACTGCGGCGCCTTATGCTCGATTCCATACCACTTTTCATAAACCGCCACATCCTTCAAACGGAAATCAGCGCTCAAATCCACGACCTTCACCTTCCCCAGAATCTCCTCCGAGATTACGGAAGCCAAAAACCCCTGGGGCGTCGCCGTAAAGATCACATCCACCTGCTCCGCCAGTTCCTTTAAATCATCCCCTTTACAGATATCTTCCACCACCCGGAAAAAATTCCTGTAGACCGAGGCATACTCCTTTTCCATATAACTTCTCGAACCGTACCATTTTATCTCCGCCGCCGGATGCCCCTGCAGAATCCTGACAAGTTCCGCCCCCGCATATCCGGTGGCACCGATAATACCGACTCTGATCTTTGTGTGATTATTCTCTGCCATAACTGCCGCATCTCCTTCCGAAAACTCCCTTATCACCTGTATTTTCCCGGCAATATGCCGGTTAAATTCATCCGGTTCTTTCTGAAAACTTTATCGCTCATCAGCATCAATCGCGAACAGGTACACATCATCCGGCGAAATCCTGCGCTCCGGCGTATAGATCAGCCAGTCCGTCACGTCCTCCGGCCCAAATTCCGCCGTATAGCCCTCATGCATATCTTTTATATAATAGGGCTCCTGTGTGAGCTTTGCCTGAAACCGCTCCCCGGACACCTCCAATATCTCAAACCAGATATGTTCCTTTTCATTATCCTCGGTTTCGTATTCCTCATCCACCTTCAGTCCGAGTTTCACCAGAAGGTGATTTTCTTTATTCCGGGCCGCCTCAAACAGATAAGATATCCGCTCCACCGCCTGTGTCCTCATACGGGCCGTCTCTTCAAGCGAGATCATAAAAACCGGATTTTCCTTCAAGAATTTATCGTAAATATCCAACGGATAAAACATTCCCTTATCCGCACTCTCCTTAGACGGATAAACAAAGATGACACAGGTATCCTGATTGTGCCCCTCCTGCCGGTCCTTCCTTCCACCCAGCATCTCCGGCTCATACAGATCCACCGCATCCTCCCAGTCAATCAGCGTTACCACAAGAGGCATTCCCTCCTCCACATAAGCCAGAAAATATGGGCTCCCAAATTCCGGGATTTCCTCATCTTCAATCATCCTGTTTGCCAGCGTTTCCAGCACATTATAGTGTTCCTGATAGTTCTCCTTATTGGAATCCAGCACTTCCAGCTCCGGGCACCCGCACCGGTTTAAACCGTGGGTATGAAGCCACACACAGGGATTCTCTTCTCCCCCCGACACAGCCTGCGCCGTATAGAGATAACGGGGTGCCGGCGGTACTTTGGACTTTGCCGCCAGCGCAACCCAGCGCCCGGAAAGTATCTTTTCCGAACTGTCGTCGATCACTGCCAGGGCGTCCGGTACCATCGCATGTATCAGCTTCAACTGCAGGTGATACGAGAAAAGCGCATTCCCGCCGAACTCCATCTCTACTGCAAGCCCATATTCTACCTTTTGTATCGCATCTATATCTATATCCGGAAAGAAATGCTGACAACGGTACATCTCCGTTATCTCAAAATCCGTGGGATATATCTCCACCAAAAAAGTTTCTTCTCCACAGGCCACTTTGAACCGTACCGAATTCTCTCCGGGTTCTACAAATTCCACCCCGAATCCTTCCGCCTCCCGCAGACGTTCCTCCAAAAGCTGAGGCCTTTCCAAATCGCTCCCGTCCGCCGGAATAACCAACATAAAAGATCTTGCTTTTTCCATAAAATGATTCTCCTTCTCCATAAAACCCCATTGTCAAAATGTTTCGACTTGCAGACGTACCTGCTTCAATCTGCTTGATTATACTCTACCTGCCGAAACTTCTCAACTATTTTAAACCTTCTTTTAACAGACACTTTAGCAGGCATACGTTTCAAACTGTTATCAGTTATACAACATTTTGCATAATAATTCAATAAAAACGAATAATATTCATTCTTTTTTCATATTCTTACAAAAAACTTATAAAAACAACCTTGAAAAATGTATATTTTTACACTTGCATTTATCCTGCCCCTATTGTATATTAGTTCATGCAGGGTTATACAAAACCGAATGGCTTATCACATAACAAAATTCGACCTGTCGTACTATGGCATAAGAAAACCAATTATAAATAATAAAAGAAAGGACCGGTACATACCATGAAAGAAAAAGTAATTTTAGCTTACTCGGGCGGACTTGATACCACTGCTATCATCCCCTGGCTTAAAGAAAATTTTGACTATGAAGTGATCTGTGTCTGCGCGGACTGCGGACAGGGAAATGAGTTGGACGGGCTGGAAGAACGTGCGGCATTCTGCGGCGCTTCCAAATTATATATAGAAGATATCACGGACGACTTCTGCGACAATTATGTCGTCCCCTGTGTGCAGGCACACGCCGTATACGAAGATAAATACCTTTTGGGAACCTCCATGGCGCGTCCCGCCATCGCAAAGCGCCTTGTGGAGATTGCCCGAAAAGAAGGTGCAACGGCTATCTGCCACGGTGCAACCGGCAAGGGCAACGACCAGATCCGTTTTGAGCTGGGCATCAAGGCGCTTGCCCCCGATTTAAAGATCATCGCTCCCTGGAGAAACGATAAATGGACATTGCAGTCCCGTGAAGATGAGATCGAATACTGCAAAGCCCACGGCATCGACCTTCCGTTTTCCACTGACAACAGCTACAGCCGCGACCGCAATATCTGGCATATCAGCCACGAAGGGTTAGAACTGGAAGATCCCGGAAATGAGCCAAATTACGATCATCTCCTTGTACTCGGCGTAAGCCCCGAAAAGGCTCCCGATGAGGGCGAATATGTGACCATGACTTTCGAGAAGGGTGTTCCCACCTCCGTCAACGGTGAGAAAATGAAGGTTTCCGATATTATCCGCACCTTAAATGAACTCGGCGGCAAACATGGCATCGGTATCATCGATATTGTGGAAAACCGCGTGGTAGGCATGAAATCCAGAGGCGTCTATGAGACACCCGGCGGCACCATCCTCTATGAAGCGCATCAGCAGCTTGAGGAACTGATTCTGGACCGCGACACCTACGCATTAAAGATGGATATGGGCAACAAACTCGCGCAGATCGTCTATGAAGGAAAATGGTTCACTCCGCTCCGCGAAGCCCTGCAGGCATTTATCGAAAGTACCCAGCAGTATGTGACCGGGGAAGTGAAGTTCAAACTGTACAAAGGCAACATCATCAAAGCTGGAACTACTTCACCTTATTCCCTGTACAATGAGAGCATCGCCTCCTTTACCACCGGCGACCTTTATGACCACCATGACGCAAACGGTTTTATCAACCTGTTTGGGCTTTCCTCTAAAGTGCGTGCCATGAAAATGCAGGCATTAGAAGAACATAAATAACATAATCAGCCGCATTTACCGCTTAATATTCCGGCAGTAAATGCGGCATTTTTTTTACTCTGCATTTCAATCCGGTTTCCGGTCATGCCGCTGGTCAAATTTATAAATCTCCACTATTTTTATTCCGCTCAAAATCTGATACCGCTGAATCCAGATATTCCTGCGCCTCTTTTTCCGTAATATGCAGTTTGTCCTGCAGCCTCCGCAAAATATCTTCCCTGGAAAACTTAAATTCAAAACCGGTTTCGACAATCTCCCGGGCTCTTCCTTTTATCTCACCTTCTATTCTCCCTTCCTCTCTCATATCTTCAAATGCCTTACACATACTGAAATCTCCTCTCCTGAATGCTTCCTCCCCAACACCGGGAATCTTCTTAATGTTCGTGAGCCTTGTCAGCAATACTTTCGCCTGTCCGCTTAACCCCGCATATCGTTCCCGATGCCGCTCCAGCCTTTCCCTCATTAATTCTTTATCACCTGCATACCTCAGAAACTCAAAAACAGTCTGCAATTCCGAATGAAACCGCTCAAAATCATCATATTCGTGATAGTCAAATAAATTTAACCTATAGTTTGTGATAAACGGGAGAATCGTCTCTTCCTCCCCTTTTACATCCAGCAATTCGTATAAAGTCTTTGCCCCGTCCCAGGGCTTTTCTTTTCCAAAATACACAACAATCGTGATGACCGGAATAAACCTGTCCTTTTTCCGCATCCCGGATATAAACTCATCCTCCGTCAGCATTCCCCGGTCTGCAATATCATTCTTCATCTCTTCTGTCATCAGACTTTTTGCCGCCCTGTTCTTAACCCTGAACTCTTTCCACTGCTTATCATAGGCCATGCTCTCCGAAAGCATCGCCCGGGTTACCATCCGGTAATCCACCTTTGTCTGATTTTCCACCACCAGTACGGCCAGCACCGTTCCTCTCCACAGTTTTACCTTATCTCTGACCGCCTTTTTCACGTCATCATAAAAAAGGCTCCTCAGTTCCCCATCCTGTTCTTCTAATTCCTGGGGCTTTACCACGGCTTTCCCCTGATACAAAACACCGTTTACAAGATCCGCAAAAACTTCCGCATTTTCCAGATAATCACTCTCATAGACATCTGCCCTGCCCATTCTTTTTCCTCCCTTATGCATTTTTCCATATTAGGGAGTCTTTTGATCTCACGAATGTGAACAGAATATCAGAAATATCAGAAGTTCCCGGATATGTATTTATATACTACTACGGATAGTAAAGGATTGCAACAACTTTTTTGGCGAAAACTTATCGCCAAAACTTTTTGGCGGGAAGGGAAACGACATGGAGCAGAGATTGTCTGCGGCGGAAAAATATGGTATACTGTTTAAAACCACAGGAAGAAGGTAAGGGCGCCGAGCAAAGCAAGTGTGCATCGCGAAGCGCGCCATGTCCGAAAGACATGGTATACTCGTCTCAATAAGCTAATCGACAAACTGAAATATGGAGGATACATATGCAAACAATCATTATACTGTTAAATCCCGGAAAACTTGAAAACCCTGATCTGGACCTGCGCTATTTAGTACCGGACCGCATTGAGGAAGTATCGGCTTCTCTGATAAAAGACAATGGATATGACTATATAGATGCGGAAGCCGGGGAACCCGGCCCCCTGATGGGTATTTGGTTAGAAACCGAAAATGCAAACGAAAGCTGGCATATTGTGAGTGAGTTGCTGCAAAACGAAACGTTTCTGGAAAATGATTTGTCATTATCAGCTCAGATATATATTTCCGAACATGAAACTGCCAATTTAGAGGACTGTGTACTCGTTTATCCCAAACAGTAATACTCACGTAAACAGGCAAACAAAAAACTCAAAACAGGGTGGCGGACATATCTGTTTTCCTTACGGTTGTTATTATGCACCCCAAGGCGCATACCGGTACACAATCCGTCTCACGGATGCCAGATAGCTGCCGCCAAACATGTTCAGATGATTCAGAAGATGATACAGGTTATACAGGTCCCGGCGCTCTCCGTAATCCGGCTGCAGTATCCCCGCCTCCTTGTAAGCGTCATAAAATGCCGCCGGAAAGCCTCCAAACAGTTCGGTCATGGCGATATCCGCCTCCGCATGTCCCACATACGCCGCCGGATCGATCAGCCACGCCCTGCCGTCATCCCCTGTCATAACATTCCCCGCCCACAGATCACCGTGCAGAAGCGACGGATATGCCGGTTCCGCAAGAAATTTCTCCAAATGGTCCAGAAGCCATGTAATCTTCTGCCTGTCTTTTCTATCAAAACAGCCGGCCGCATACCTGAACTGCGGCATAAGGCGGCAATCCCTGAAAAACGTGATCCATCCTTCCCGGGGCGTATTGATCTGATCCCGCATACCGATATAATTATCCCTGAAAAACCCGTATCTTCCGCCTTCCATGTACTCTCCCGTGTCCGCCCTATGCATATTTGCCAGCTCCTGTCCCAGCATCTCCCAGTAATCTTTCCTTCTTCTCCCGGCAGAGACCAACGCAAGGAGTAAAAAAGATCTGCCCATCCTGCCCGCATCTGCCCCATAGCCGAGGACCTGCGGCGTCCCCACGGTCCCTGTTCGGGCAATGGCATCAAGTCCGGCCGCTTCCGCTGCAAAAAAAGCGGCATCTTCTCTGCTGTTTGCCTTCACGAAAACACAATGCCCATCCGTCAGTGTCAGGACATACGAGTCATTGATATCACCCCCAAAAACCCTTTCTGCCTTCCCAATGGCCGCACCGCTTCCAAAAAGCGCTGCCAGTGCGTCCTCTATTGAATGAAAATACTGTGGTTTCATCATCTGAAAAACTCCTGAAATGACTTTTAGTTTAGCATTGCCATTTACTTCCCTGTTTCAGCCCAATCGAGTGGAGGAAATCTTTTCCCCTACTCCGCGCGCCAGGCATCTTCAACTCCACTGGCATCCTTCCTTTTGAGTTCCCGTGTGCATAAAAACCGGGCAGTGCTCCCTATCCGTATAAGCACCGCCCGATCTGCCGTTAGATCATGAATCTTCAATTCATGATCGCCATTTTGTTCTTCTCCATCCCGTCTCAGATGGTTTTCACTACTTTTCTGAACTCTTTTTTACTTTCCACAGGCGGTACAACCGCATCCGATTTCGGCAGCGCCAGTACTTCATCCACTTCCGGCAGCGCCGGCACATCGTTTGTATTCATAATACACTGCCCCTGGAATACCGCGTTTTCATCCACGATCAGGCTCTTTGTCCTCATATTACCGATCACCTTACCAGTGGAGATTACCTCAGTCTTTCCGCTGGATGTCAGATCGCCTTCCAGTAAACCGCCTACCACAACGCTGCTGCCCCTGATATTACCTTTTACCCTGCCGGTAGCACTGATAATGAGCGATCCGTCTGTCTCTACATTGCCGGTCACGCTTCCTTCCACCCGAACAGCTTCCCTTGCCCTGATATTGCCTTCCACAACCATATCAGCTCCAATGATACTACTGATCTTCGTACTTGTTTGTTCCGTTGATTTCTTTAACACAGCCTTCCTCTCCTTATCCTTTGATTTCAATAATTTCCATCGGTTCCAGAAACTCTCCGTCCTTGGTGATACTGTATCCGATTTCCATATTATTTTCTTCTATTTCAAACAATACCGTTCCCTGCTCCACGGATGCGCCGGACTCCACTTTCGGCGTTCCCATATTGCGGTAATTGCTGATATAGCCATTCCCGTGATCAATACTGATACCGGCAGGCTCTTCCCCTGCCTGCGCCACTCCGACAACCGTCCCTGTCCCGGTGGCAACGGCATTTGTCTGCGCCGCAGCGATAAAAACAACCTCTTTCCATTCCTGCTTCGGCTGCATTCCGGTATCATCCTCTCCTGACGCTTCCTTGATCTGAGCCGCTCCGCTCACCGGGAAGCCCCTCGGCATATTTTCCTCTTCCACCGACTCCTGATCAGCTTCATCCTGCGTCTTTTCCTGCACTTCTCTTTGGCTCAGTGCCTGGTTCAAATTCGCAACCTGCTTCTCCAGATCCTCTTTCTCCGTTTTTAACTGTTCATTTTCCGTCTGCAGCTCGGTGATCTGTCCCGCATAGGCTTCACTCCGCTCCGTCGCCCCGTGCATCAGGATCGTTGTATACTCCGCATAACAGACCGCAGCTACCAGCAGCACAAACGCCACAATGGAAAGAATCCCCGTATTGATATGGAATTTTTTCTGGTTCGTATGGGCAGAATCGGAAACGATCATAATCGTATAACCGACTTTTCGTTTATGACGCTTTGAACTCATAATCTACTACCTCCGCAGTACTCTTTCAGGTATTTTTCCTGTCAGACTGCATATTGCCTTTACTATCATATCACAAATTCAGCGACTTGAACACAATTTTCTTTCGCCTGTTTCTTCAATATTTTTCCTATTTATCACTTTTTCCCACAAATACCTTCTCTAACCCCTGAATTGCCATTTTTATGTTTTCTTTTTTCAGGGAAGAATAATTCATCACAAAGATATGATTCCTCTTTTCTTCCGGATTCTCATAGTACTGTGCCACAGATAAAATCCGGATGCCCTCCTTCTCCAGCGCCGCGCATACCTCTTCATCCCCCCGGGATGTATCTATTTCCATCAGAAAATGCAGCCCCGCATCCTCCTCCGAAATCATGCAGCACCCTGCAACGCTGCTGCCGGCAATCTGCTTCAGCAGAAGATCCCGCTTCTCATGGTAATAGTTCCGCATCCGGTTGATATGTTTTTCAAAATACCCTTCTCTGATAAAGCGCGCCAGCACATACTGCTCAAAATTGGACACCGTACAGGAATAAAAGGAAAGCCTCTCGGAAAACCGATTTACCAGATGATGCGGCAGCACCATATAGCTGATCCGCACCGTGGAGGAGAGCGTCTTTGTAAAAGTATTCATATAGATCACTTTCTCTTCTATATCGATGCTCTGCAGGGAAGGCACCGGCTTTCCCGCAAGGCGCAGTTCGCTGTCATAGTCGTCTTCTATGATATAACGCCCCTCCCTCTTCGCCGCCCACCCCAGCAGTTCGTACCGGCGGCTCACCGGCATCACGATACCTGTGGGAAAATGGTGGGAGGGAGAAATATGCGCCACATCTACGCCGTTCTGCTCCAGGGAGGAGACAAGCACGCCTGCGCCGTCCATCCTGACATAACTGCATGCCACCTGATGGCTCTTATATATTTTATATATTTTATGATATCCGGGATTTTCCACTCCGTAGCATTTCTCCATCCCCAGAAGCTGCAAAAGAAGCCCATACAGATACTCGGTCCCCGACCCCACAACGATCTGTTCCGGTTCCACCTCCATTCCCCTGAAAGCCTTAAGGTGTTCCGCGATGGCTTCCCGCAGCTGCCGGATTCCCGCACAGGGCGCGTTCACCATCAGTCCTTCCCGTTCTTCTTTGAGTACCGCCCGCATCAGTTTTGCCCAGATAGAAAAAGGAAACTGCTCCGAACAGGTCTGGTTGCTGGTAAAATCCGCCAGATACTCTTTCGCCCCGATCTCCATGTTATCCTCTTTTTTGCTGTTCTTATTTCCCTTTTCCGACAGACTTTTTCTGATATCCGTCACAAAAAAGCCCTTTTTCGGCAGAGAATACACAAATCCTTCCGCCACCAATTGTGCATACGCATTTTCCACCGTGATCGTGCTTATGCCCAGATTTTTCGCAAAACTGCGCTTGGAGGGAAGTTTTTCATCCGCCGCCAGAGTACCCTGCACAATATCGTTTTTGATGCATTGGTACAAATGCTGGTAAAGGGGCTTTGATCCCGCCGACTGAAAAGAGTAGGTAAGCATGCCGCAGAAATTCTCCCAACTGACCATTTTGATTTTATGCAAAGTGGATATTTAAATATGGTCAGATTGTATTATACTGGGTTTTGAACAAGATTGCAAGGAGGACTATCAAAATGTCAGAAGAAAGAAATCAGTTAAACAGACAATTGGCGCAGATGTTAAAGGGCGGCGTGATTATGGACGTGACGACGCCCGAGCAGGCAAAGGTCGCGGAGGCGGCGGGAGCCTGCGCCGTCATGGCGCTTGAGAGGATTCCCGCGGATATCCGGGCAGCCGGCGGCGTCTCACGTATGAGCGATCCGGGCATGATCCGGGGCATACAGGAAGCGGTGTCTATTCCCGTCATGGCAAAATGCCGCATCGGACATTTTGCGGAGGCGCAGATTCTGGAGGCCATCGAAATCGATTATATTGACGAGAGCGAAGTACTCTCCCCGGCGGATGATGTATATCATATCAATAAAACAAAATTTCGGGCGCCCTTTGTCTGCGGTGCGAAAGATTTGGGGGAAGCGCTGCGCCGCATCAGCGAAGGCGCTTCCATGATCCGGACAAAGGGAGAGCCCGGCACCGGCGATGTGGTGCAGGCGGTCCGGCATATGCGCAGAATGAATCAGGAAATCGCCGGGATCACTTCCATGCGGGAGGATGAACTTTTCGAGGCGGCAAAAGAACTGCGCGTTCCCCTTGAGCTAATCAAATATGTAAAGGAACACGGAAAACTTCCCGTTGTCAACTTCGCAGCCGGCGGCATAGCCACCCCAGCGGATGCGGCGCTGATGATGCAGCTTGGAGCGGAGGGCGTCTTTGTGGGCTCCGGCATCTTCAAATCCGGCAATCCCGCAAAGAGGGCGTCTGCCATCGTACAGGCGGTTACAAACTATACCGACGCCAAACTGCTCGCCAAATTATCGGAAGATCTGGGGGAGGCAATGGTCGGCATCAACGAACAGGAAATTGAGATTTTGATGGCGGAGCGCGGAAAGTAACCCACCGGCAGGTATCAACCGTTACGGAGAAAAGAAAGGAATCCATTATGAAAATTGCGGTACTTGCGCTGCAGGGCGCCTTTTATGAGCAGGAGCAGATCCTGCAAAAACTCGGAGCAGATTATATGGAACTTCGGAAAAAGGAAGATCTGACGGAGCCCTTTGACGGGCTGATCCTGCCCGGCGGAGAAAGCACCGCCCAGGGAAAACTTTTGAGAGAACTGGATATGCTTCGTCCGCTGCGGGAAAAGATCAGGGACGGTCTCCCGGTGCTCGCCACCTGCGCCGGGCTGATCCTGCTCGCGGAAAAAAGTGCTAACGATACACGCAGCTATTTTCAAACCCTGCCTGTCACAGTCAGAAGAAACGCCTATGGCAGGCAGCTTTGCAGTTTTCATACCGTCCGGGATTTCGGCGGCATGAAGGATATCCCGATGACTTTTATTCGCGCCCCCTATATCGAATCCGTCCGGGATGATGTGGAAATTCTGGCGAAAGCCAGGGGCAATATCGTGGGCGTCCGCTATCAGAACCAACTGGCACTGTCCTTTCATCCCGAACTGGACACGGATATGAGAATCCATCAGTATTTTCTATCTTTTATCTCTTGATATCATAGTTCATATTCATCAGATTTTTTATGGTCTGCGCATCATCGGTGATATTGCCGTCCCCGTGGATGGTATGTTTGATGGCGCTGCTTGCCACGGCAAAATTCACCATATCGGAAGCATTGTAGTGGTGGATCATCCCGTAGATCAGCCCGCTGACAAAGGCATCACCGCCGCCCACCCGGTCCAGAATATGAAAAGTAAACAGATTGCTCTCTATTGTGCGCCCCTCAAACCACATATACGCCTTCAGGCTGTTCTCGCTGACACTGTGGGCATAGCGGACATGTCTCGCGATACACCGAATATTCGGATACCGCTTTGCAAACCGCCGGAATATCCGGTCCTGCTGCTCCAAATCAGGCTGGAGGGGAATGTCATCCTTCCAGTCTCCCTTCGCATGATCCTTTTCATCCTTCCAAAGGTGGTAAGGCTCTATCCCAAATAAAACATCCGCATAGGGCAGACATTCCGTACAAAAATCCCTTGCCTCCTCCCAGCTCCAGAGGTTTTTGCGGAAATTGCCGTCAAAGCTGATTACCAGCCCTTTTTCCCTCGCTTTTTTCAGACATGCCATCACAAAGTCCCGGCAGCTCTCCCCCAGCGCCGGCGTGATGCCGCCCAGATGCAGCCAGTCATATCCTTCCAGAAGCCGGTCAAGGTCAACGGCGGAGAAATCAAATTCCGAAAAGGCGCTGTTTTTCCTGTCGTAGATCACCTTGGAGGCGCGGATGCCGTATCCCGTCTCCACATAATAGACTCCCATCCGATGCGTCGGCGTCTGCTCCGGTGTTGACAGAATCATGGGCGTACAGTGCACATCGTTTGAGCGCAGCCACCGAATGGCGCTTTTTCCAAGGCTGTTATCGGGTACCACGCTGAAAAAGGTACTGTCCACCCCCAGATTCGCCAGTGCCAGCGCGATATTCGCCTCACTCCCGCCATAGCTTGCGTCAAACCCCGACGTGCCCCGGATCTTTTCATAATTCGGCGGCGTCAGCCGAAGCATAATCTCTCCGATCGTAATAAATCTGCTGATCTGTTTTTTGCGCAGTGCATTTTCCTGTTCCATAGTGCTTCTCCTTTCCCCTTCCTTCACGCGTCCTTCTCCCGCTCTTTATACAGCGTCCGGCAGATCCGCTTCCTACCGCAGATTCCTATCCGGCGCCGCATTCTTATAACGTGCGCCGCAAGGCGCACTATGCAAAATGGCGCAGGAGATCCCTCCCGCGCCGCCTGTTTATGTATATTATTTAAAAGTCCACTTCTGTTCCATAGAACGTACACCGGAACAGCTTTGCCATCTGTTCCTTGTTTATCGCTCTGGGATTAGAGCCCGTGCAGGCATCGCCCACAGCGTTTGCCGCGATGGCGTCAAGTTTCTCGAGGAACTCATCCTCCTTCACGCCGAATTCCTGAATCGTCCTCGGGATATTCATGGCACGGTTAAAGGATTCGATCTTTTCGATCAGCGCGTTTACCTGCGCTTTCTCCGAAGTGCCGCCTAATCCTACACGCCTTGCGATATCGGCATATCTTCTCATTGCTTCCGGTTCATGGGCATTATACTTGATGACATACGGAAGATAGATCGCGTTTGCACATCCATGGGGAATATGTCCCGTGGAGAACGCCGCGCCCGTTTTATGCGCCATGGAATGAACAATACCAAGAAGAGCGTTGCTAAAAGCCTGCCCTGCGAGACACTGCGCATAATGCATCTGCTCTCTCGCATCCAGGTCCTTGTTATAGGAAGCGGGCAGATAATCAAATACCATTTCGATCGCCTTAATCGCCAGCGGATCGGTAAACGGGCTGTTCAGTGTGGAAACATATGCCTCCACGGCATGTGTCAGAGCATCCATACCCGTGTAGGCAACCTGTTTTGCCGGCAGGCTCTCCACAAGCGCGGGATCTACGATTGCAATATCAGGAGTGATCTCGAAATCGGCAAGAGGATATTTAATGCCCTTTGCATAATCCGTTATCACGGAGAACGCCGTCACCTCCGTAGCCGTGCCGGATGTGGACGGAATCGCGCAGAATAATGCTTTCGTCCTGAGTTTCGGGAAATTGAAGGGCGTGCACAGATCTTCAAAAGTAGTCTCGGGATATTCGTAAAATGCCCACATAGCCTTCGCCGCATCGATGGGTGAACCGCCGCCTATCGCAACGATCCAGTCCGGCTGAAATTCCGTCATTGCCGCCGCGCCTTTCATCACTGTCTCCACGGACGGATCGGGTTCAACGCCTTCAAAAAACCTGACTTCCATGCCGGCTTCTTTCAAATAAGCTTCCGTTTTATCCAGAAATCCTCCCTTTCTCATCGAACTCCCGCCTGATACGACGATAGCCCTTTTCCCTGAAAGGTTTTTCAGGTTCTCCAGAGCGTTCTTTCCGTAGTACAGATCTCTCGGTAATGTAAATCTTGCCATTTCTACTCCTCCTTGCCATTGTTTTGTTAATTTTTTAACATAATGGCATTGTACCACTTTTTCCCTCCAAAGTCAACAGTTCGGTCTCACCGCAGCATACTTGCCCGCCAAATTTGTAATGGAGCAATACGGGCAAACTAGTACTGCATTGCGGAAATAACGGTGAAAATCAGTGCCCGATATTTGTGTCAGGGCAAGGCGGAAGAAGGAGGCGATGCGGTGGCATCGTTGACTGA
>JAAWOG010000072.1 GCA_022799355.1 Lachnospiraceae bacterium
CCACCACCGCACATTCCATCGACAGCGCATACAGGTGCAGTACGATAAATGCCGCGGCACATACGATAATAAAATTCATAGGTAAAAAAGAACTCATCAACGCCACCACAAGCATAACGGAAGCATTATTTATTTTCTCCATATAACCTGTGGAGGAATTGATCATGATCAGCGCAAGCAGGGCAAGCAAAAACTTCCCCAGCGGTTTCAAATATATTTCATATCTGCCGACAAACGTCTTCAGTGTCTCTTTTGCTAACAATAACTGCGTCATTGGATATCCTCTCAAGATTCTTCATGATACATGGCGCTCAATTCCTTCAGCCTGCCATAATATTTCTTCAGATTCTTTTTTGCTTTAGCATAGCGATATGCGTACACCAGATACGTGATCACCGCATACACCACCACAAGTATCAGATAACGGGTGAGCAGTACTTTGGCATACTCTATCCAGTCTGTCTGATACAGATCTCTCATAAAACTTTCCAGATTATAAAAAACATAACCGGCATAGAAAACAGATGCCGCTATCGTCATGGCAATGACGCTTTTAAGCATTTCGGCACCAATATAGTCACCTCTGAAATAGTTTGCGACTGCAATATCCTTTTTTCCTTCGCCGTCCTCGTATGCCTGCAATCCGGTCATCAGAATTACTCTTTCCTCATGGATCATATGCAGCCCTCCTTTCCGAATATTCCGGAAATACATATTAAATTCCACCCATTCTTACTGGAGGAAACGCATCTTCGGATTATCCCTCGGATCTTTCGATTTTTTCGGCGCTTCGTGCTTTTTCTTTGGTATCGCACTGCTTAAATCGTTGGTCATTTCCGCCTTACATTTTGCGCAAAATCTCCCCGTGGCAATAGTCGTTCCGCACTTTTCGCAGATGATCCCGGTCACTCCTTCACTGCTGAATTCCAACCGTTCTTCTCTCACCCACTGACGTACCTGCTGCGCTTCCACTTCACAGTTCTCAACCACATCATGGATCGTAACGCCCTTATTATCCTGCACATACTTCTTTACTTCCTGGAATTTTTTTTCCAAAGCCTCTTTACACGCCGGACAGATGGGAACCCCCATCACAAGATTAAATAATTTCCCACATTTTCTGCAATTTCTGACGTTCACTCTAAACCTCCTGTTTTGCAGCTATAACAGTTCTTTTCCGATTGCTGCAGTAATATAATATACTTTCTCTACCCCTGCACTTTTCAGCACAGCCGCGCAGGCATCGATTGTGCTTCCCGTTGTGTATATATCGTCAATCATCACAATTACTTTTAATTTTACATCATTTCTACATATTTTAAAAGCCCTTTTCAAATTATTTTGGCGTCCTTTGTCATCCAGAAGCTTTTGAGGCACGGTTTTCTTTACTCTTTTTAACAGACGACGCTCTACCGGAATGTCCATTTTCTTTCCGATCTCCTTAGCAAGCACCTCCGCCTGATTGTACCCTCTCTCCCGCTTTCTCGAAGAATGAACCGGCACCGGGATAAGGGCATCCGGCTTCCACCCCCGAATCGTTTTCCCCAGCCTTCTCACGATCTGTTCTCCGTAAAACCGGGCGTATTCCCTTCTCCCGGCATATTTGAACCGATACATTGACTCTGCCATGGACCGGTAGGTAAATAATCCCCTCCCCCTCTCAAACTCATGCATTACCAGCCTGCACCCTCTGCAATACTCCTCCCTATCGTCCCGGATCTGCTTCCCGCATTTCAGGCACAAAGGTGCCTTTACCTCCACAAACTTCTCCCTGCATGCCGGACATATCAGTTCCGTTGGCGGCACCGGTTTATCACATACCGGGCACCTTGGAGGAAACACCAGATCCAATCCGCTTTCCCAACATTTTTCGATCTTCTTTTGATATTTGTACGTTCTCTTCATTCATACCTTTCCCTCTCCGGGCAAAGATACCATTCCTTTTATATTGCCGCCACCTCGCAGATCCTCTTATCCAGAGAAGTATATCGACGATTTTCCCCCGAATTGTCAATCATTTCCTGTAAAGTCAGCGACGATCCGAGGATCGTAACGCAGTTTCTCGCTCTTGTGACCGCCGTATATAAAAGATTTCGATTCAGGAGCAGCCTCGGACCGGAAAGTATCGGCATTACCACCGCCGGATATTCGGAACCCTGGGATTTATGGATTGTCACAGCATAAGCCAGTTCCAGCTCCTCCAGCCCCGCAAACGGATAAGTCACACGTCTGTGCTCATCAAACTCCACCACCAGCGCAGACGCAAAATCATTGATCTCCCGTATGATTCCCATATCCCCGTTGAAAATACCGATTCCCTTATCGATGACAATATTGTACTCCGATACGATCTCCCACTCCAACTGATAATTATTTTTAATCTGCATAACCTTATCGCCCACCCGGAACACATTCTCACTGCCGGCAGCGTGTTCTTTTTTCCCCGGTTCGGGCGGATTCAGATATTGCTGCAAAGCCCGGTTCAGCGCTTCCACCCCCAGGCTTCCCTTCTTCATCGGCGTCAACACCTGTATATCCGCCGGAGATGCCTGTACATATCGCGGGAGCATATCCTGTACCAACTGCACAATATGTTTATATATGACATTAACGTCATTTCTTTCCAGAAAAAAGAAATCCTTACTTTTATTATCAAGCGCAATGCTCTTTCCCTCCTGAATGCGATGCGCATTGACAACAATATCGCTCTCCCCGGCCTGTCGAAATATCTTTTTCAGAATAATCGTAGGGAAGGCATTACTTTTGATCAGATCATGCAGCACCTGCCCGGGACCGACACTCGGAAGCTGGTCTTTATCCCCCATCAATATCAGCCTTGTCCCCTGCATCACCGCCCTCAGCAGCGCCTGCAATAAAAACAGGTCCACCATGGACATCTCATCCACAATGACCACATCCGCCTCTAACGGATTTTCTTCATTCTTCTCAAATTTTGCGCCGCGTCCGCCCGCCTCCTCCGAAATGCTCCCATTCAGCTCAAGCATCCTGTGAATCGTCTTCGCCTCATAGCCGGTAGCCTCCGTCATCCGTTTTGCCGCTCTTCCCGTAGGTGCTGCCAGCAAAATATCCAGCCCCTCCTGCTCAAAATAGCGTATCATAACATTGATCGTCGTGGTTTTTCCGGTGCCCGGTCCCCCCGACAGGATCAGCACGCCATGCCGCAGACTTTCCAATATTGCCTGCCGCTGCAGCTCATCCAACTCTATCTTCTGCATCTGCTCCAATGCCCGGATTTTCCCAAGCCTGGCATTCTCCTCCGCCGGAGTAATACTGCCCTCCGCCTCCATCGCCCGATTCAGATCAATCAGCATTCTCGCACAGCGCATTTCAGCATAGTAAAACGAAGACACATATGCCAGTTTTTTTTCCTCTTCTTTTTTCAGAATAATCTTTTTTTCTATTGCCAGATTTTCAAGCTGCCCAACCAGCACTTCTTCCTGCACACCCAAAAGTTCCGCAGCCTTCTCCAGAAGTTTTTCCTCCGGCAAATAGGAATGTCCCTCTCCCGCCGCCTCTTTCAGCGTATAGAACAGCCCACTTTGCATCCTGTATTCCGAATCTATGCGGATTCCCGCCTTTGCCGCGATTTCATCCGCTTTTTTAAATCCGATGCCGCTGATATCCTCCGCCAGTTTATAAGGATTCTCTCTTAAAATGCCATAGAGCCCCATCCCGTATGTCTCATGAATCCTTGCCGCAAACGTCCCTGAAATACCATATTTTTGCAGAAAGAGCACGGCATCTCTCAGCTCCCTTTTCTCCTCCGCCTGCACTCCGATCTCCCTGGCCATTCTCTCAGAGATCCCCTTTACTTCCGCGAGGCGTTCCGGCTCCTCTTCCATGATCCGAAAAGTATCCTTTCCAAACATTTTGATAATACGAGCCGCCAGCGCCGCCCCTACGCCCCTGATCGCTCCGGAACCCAAATACCGCTCCATGCCGATCACGTCCTCCGGCGGTGTCACCCGAAAGGCCTCTGCCCTGAACTGTCTCCCGTAGAGCGCATGCTCCGTAAAGTCTCCCCGTACTTCCAGGCTTTCCCCTTCGTCCACCCCCCTGAGCATTCCGACACAGGTAATTTCCTCACTCTCCGCCGTCAGCACAAGCACCGTATAGCCATTTGTCTCATTTTGATAAATAATATGCTCCACATAACCTTTTATCGTTTCCAAGATATCCTATGCTCCATCCTTTGCCCCGGCACTGCTTTCCGCATTTTTCACACGTACCAAATTCCGCACAAAGACTCCCGCCGCCAGTACCGCCGCTCCCAGATAGAGTATCACGTGTACTGTGCCGGGCAGCACCGGCAGTTCATATAAAAATTCTCCCCAATCCAGAATCACCGCCATTTCAAACAATACCCACGCCGGAATCCATCCTGCATCACATACGCAGCCAAGCAGCCCAAGAATCAAAAGCGGATACAGCATCCATGTCTCCGGATGCATCCAGAAATTCAGAAGTTTATAAATACACTGCAGCCCATTATAGCCGCAGAACACACCCACCATACTGCTGATCACCATAACCACCACACAGATATTTCCAAAAGAAATCAGCCGCTTTTTTTCCGCCTCGTCTTTTCTGACCGCAAACTGCCTGATACTCATGATAAACGACAGTATCACCGCATAATGGGCTAACAGTCCGCAGGCAACCCCTGCCGCAATTCCGGCCGGAACCTTTTTTCCGTGCACATAGAAAAGATATGCCGCCGCCATAAGCCCTATGGAAATACCATCCAAATGAGCCCAGAACGGAGAATTCAGAAGCACTGCCGGCAAAAAGAGCATCGCCGCGTAAACCATAACGGCTCTGAACTTCCAATCGCCTTTTCCCTCTCTTTTTTCTCCTCCAAAAGCTGCTCTGCCTCTTCCCGTACCATAATCCCATATACATACCGCGGCCATCACCGCCGCAAAAATATCAGCCCCGATACAGAGCAGTTTTACCAGAAAGAACAACGTTTTCTCCGGCAGAAAAGCAGCATTAACAGTACTCAGAATATGCATAAGAAACATATACAACGGCGTATGATAATTGCCCTCCACATCGATCAGATTGGGCAGATAATCCGCACTGATACATTCTATCATCGGCTTTCTGACCACTACCGCCAATATCGTCAATACAATCAGAGCCAGCCCTAAAATATACCTGTTGATTAAATCCATTCCTTTGGCTTCCACTGCGAAAACCCCTTTTGGCCTCTTTTCGGCGCCAGCCCGTTCCGCACTGTCTGCCCATTTTGTCTCATATGGCTTCTTATCATCAGCGCCGTCATCTCCCGCTTTATCCCAGTTTTTTATCATCTCCCAGGTGAAAAAGCCGAAGGAGAGAAGATATGCCAAAGCGATCCACCTGTCCGACAAAATATCCTGGGCAAACGTCACCTGCAAATAAGCTATAAAGCTGCCTGCCCCAATAATCAGAGCATTCCACCATGTTCTTCGGTTCAAAAAAGCATAAATGATTGCCAGAATTTCAACCAACATACCATAGCGTTCATGCATACAGGGCAAAAAACACATCATGAAAAATGTGCTCCAAACCCCAAACTCCATCCATTGTTTCTCTGAAATTTCTGTCTTTTTCCGTATGACTGCAACTGCAAAAACTCCCAGCCCCGCCAGAATGCTTAAAATTGCCACATTGGAAAAAATATAGTAGGGTGCTTCCTTAAACAATGCCCAGAAATTCGGGTAAAACACGTACATATACGGATAACGCCCAAGCTGTCTTGTATATACCGAAAAAGGGATAAAAACAGAATATCCGCCCCAAATGGCGGGAATACAAAGTACCTCCATCATGACTGCCACAAGCAGGAAATACAGACCGGAAAAACTCCTCTTCTTCCACCAGAAAATCAACAGAACCGGCAGAATCAGCACAGCCTGCAGTTTAAAGGAAAAAGCACAACCCAGCAGGATCATCGCCGCGCCAAAACGTCTTTTCAGCAAAGCCAGCATCATAAACAGCAAAAACGCAACATAGATAAAATCACACTGCCCCCACCATGCTCCATTCAGTATTGCGGAAGGATAAAATAATACCGCCACGCAGGCAGCCGTAAACATAAGTTCTTTTTTGGATTTTTCCGAGAAATGAGCCACGATCAGTCCTGCCGCCACCGCACCAAGATATTCAAATAATACGGAAAATAATTTCACCTTCACGATGGTTCTGCCCGGCAGGTAATTCAACAACCACAGAATCGTAATATAAGGCATATTATAATCCCCGTCATATTCCAGCAATATCCCCGGTCC
The DNA here is from genome assembly GCA_022799355.1 of Lachnospiraceae bacterium. Classification (GTDB taxonomy): domain Bacteria; phylum Bacillota; class Clostridia; order Lachnospirales; family Lachnospiraceae; genus 1XD8-76. Next base: position 6,297 of record JAAWOG010000072.1, read on the forward strand.
CTGTCCTGTCTTCATCGCCGCCGACCAGGGGATCAGGCAGGTTTCAAAGTCCGCCGTAATATGTTCAATCCCTGCCCACCGAATGCCAAATGCTGCCGCGCCCGCCAGCAAAAGTACCACTATATATAAATATTTCCTGTTTTCCTGTCTTTGTATCTCCACGTCAGCGTTTTTCCTCATTACTCAGACAGCCGGGCATCCTGTACCCGGCTGTTTTTCATATTTTTTATATTCCTGCCATCTGCGTCCGAACACTTTCCGTCCCGCTATAAAGTATTAATCCGGCAGTTCGGACACATCAATCGTATTTCTCTTCATAGAATCATAAAGCTGCTGCGCAAGCCCTAAATTTGCTTCCTCGGTTATCTTCTCCGAAAATTTCTGCACCATAGCGTCCTTCATAAAATCCTTGCTGGTAGACATGGCACCGGATGTACTCTCACCCATTCCAAACATATCCACAGTCTTGAACACTTCCTTCAAAGTCATTTCCACAAAGTATTCCTCAAACTGTTTACAGGCATTCATCAATTCTTCATCGGTAGCATTCGCATAATCCGTTTTCTGAATCTGATTCATTTTAGCTGACGCCTCTGAAGACCTAGACATATAATTCTGATAATCCGTATTTAATCCGCCGATATCCATTATTTTTTCTCCGATATTTTCTCACATTTTTACTGTCTCAACTGATTTGCCTGCTGCATCATCTGATCCGATGCGGTAATTGCTTTTGAATTTAATTCATAAGCTCTCTGCGCCACAATCAGATTTACCATTTCATCCACTACCTGTACGTTGGAGCCCTCCAGATAGCCCTGCAAAAACCGGCTCTTCTTCACCTGATTATTCGTCGATTCATTGATCGCCGGACCGCTTGCATCCGATACGGCATAAAGGCTATCGCCTTCCTTGGTCAGACCGGTCGGATTATTAAATTGAAATGCACCGATCGCTTTGCCGATAGGCGTCGGATTACCATCAGCGTTCGGATAACAGATCTGTCCGTCCTGAGTTATCGTAATCCTGCTCGTAATATAATTGCTTCCGAGTTCAATCGTCTGCCCTTTGGAATCCAGCACTTTCAAACCATCGGAATTTGTAAGCGTCACACCGCCTCCGCTGTTGATCGCCCAAATAAAATGACCGTTTCTTGTATAATATGTCTCTCTGTCCTCGCCTCTTACCGCAAAGAACCCGTCTCCTTCAATCGCAAAATCAGTAGTACTGGTGGATTCCAGTAAGTTGCCCTGCTTAAATCTGCTGGTAATAGCCGCATTCCGAACGCCCAGTCCAACCTGCGCCCCAACCGGCTTTGTCTCGCCGTTGCCGGAAGTTGTCTTTGCCTGAATATCCTGATACAGCAAACTCTTAAACTGATTCACCTGTGTCTTATACCCGGTAGTATTTACATTTGCCAGATTATTTGCGATCGTATCAACGTTAGTCTGTTGTCCGATCATTCCGGTCGCTGCGGACCATAAGCTTCGTACCATTGCGTATTCCTCCCAAATAACTGCTCGCAGATCATATTGAAAAGCAGGCTATTTTATATTCCACTTACTGCTTACGAATATATATCGGCTCAAATCATCCTTCTCTTAACCCCTTTTTATATCTTCCCGAGTTGATTTGCCGCAATCTGTAATGTATCGTTATGTGCCTGGATCACTTTCTGGTTTGTCTCATAGGCTCTTGTGGTAGCGATCATCTGCACCATCTCATAAACCGTCTGTACATTTGCCGCCTCCAGATATCCCTGATAAACCTCCGCTTCCGCATCACGCTGCGTTGCACCATCCACCGGCTGGTACAGGTTTTCCCCGAATTTTTCCAGATAATCATAATTTTCAAAATCGGTAATCTGAAGCTGTGCCTGCAGTCTGCCGTCCTGATAGATACGTCCGCCTCTGTCAATCTTTGTTTCCGCGGCGGTAGTGGAAAGACGGATATGCTGGCCGTTCGTCCCCACCACAAAATCACCGTCCTGTGTTACGAGATAGCCCTCTTTTGTCATATTAAAATTACCATCCCTTGTATAAAGCGTAAAACTTTCTCCCGCCTTATTGGTAAAATCAACCGTAAAAAAGCCCTCTCCCGCCAACGCCATATCAAACGTATTATCCGTCACCTTCATCGGCCCCTGAGTGTAATCGGTATATACCTCTCCTATCTTCACACCCATATTCATACTGCCGATCTGCTTTGCATCCACCCCCGGCGTCGTGGAGTCCTTGATACGAAACGCCAGCAGATCATCAAAAGACTGGCTTGTCACCCCTTCTTTTTTAAATCCCGTCGTATCGGAATTTGCCAGATTATTCGTCAGAATGTCCATTCTCCTTTGTTCATTCCGCATTCCCGTATATGCCGTATATAACCCTTTAACCATATGTCCGCCATACCTTCCTGTTCTGATAATATCATAAATCTTTGCAGCAGCCCGATCATCCGCTTAACCGCCGCCGGCTCCCGGCCGGTCAGTCTTCCCGGTATCCCGCCAGAAATTCCACATAACGTCCTGTGCCAATCGCCACCGCCGTCATGGGATCTTCCGCAGTCATCGTGTTAATGCCGGTCTTGTCGGAGATCAGCTCTTCCAGCCCCCGCAGAAGGCTGCCGCCTCCCGTTAAGACTATGCCTCTGTCCGCAATATCCGCCGCCAGCTCCGGCGGTGTCTTTTCCAATACGCTATGAATCGCTTCCACAATCTGAGATGTTGTTTCCTTCAACGCATCTTCCGTCTCTTCGGAAGAAACCCGGATCGTATTAGGCAAACCGGATACAAGATTTCGTCCGCGCACATCCATAAAATCCGGCTCCGGTCTCGGAAACGCAGAACCGATCCGAATTTTGATATCCTCCGCAGTCCTTTCACCGATTAGCAGGTTATGCTTTTTCCTCATATACCGAACGATTGCCTCGTCAAAATCATCTCCCGCGATCTTAATAGAAGCACTCACAACGGTACCTCCAAGAGAAATCACCGCCACGTCGGATGTACCGCCGCCGATATCCACGATCATATTGCCGCAGGGTTTGGAAATATCGATTCCCGCACCGATCGCTGCCGCAATTGGCTCCTCAATCACAGACACTTCTCTGGCACCTGCCTGATAAGTCGCATCCTCTACCGCCTTTTTTTCCACCTCGGTTACACCGCTGGGCACACAGACCGCAATTCTGGGTTTACGCATACTCCGCTTTCCCAGTGCCTTCTGGATAAAATATTTCATCATTTTTTCCGTAACGGTATAATCCGAGATAACACCCTGACGAAGCGGACGCACCGCCACAATATTCCCCGGTGTCCTTCCCAGCATCAGTCTCGCGTCCTCACCGATCGCTTTTATTTTATTCGTGTCTCTGTCAAACGCGACAACAGAGGGTTCCTTCAACACAACCCCCTTCCCTCTGATATACACCAGAATACTGGCTGTTCCCAAATCAATCCCTATATCCGTATACTGCATTCTGAATTTTGCCCCTTTCCGTGGTTTCTCTCTATTTCCATCGCACCTGTTAAGCGTTATTCCTTATTTCTAATTTTTCCATTTAGCACACATTTAAACATAAACCGGCACAATCTTAAACATACAAAGCCATTATAAACCACATGAAAAGATTTTCAAAGACATTTTAATAAAATTTTTATTAAAAAAGAGACGCAAAACAAGACAATCTTCTTATTTCGCGTCCCTGCTTATCTTTTATTTCATTTTACTTCTCTTACGGCAGTAAAGCAAATGCCCCTTTCGGCGCCCACATGATCGCATAACTCCTGAACTGGTCCGTAGCGATCGTCACCGTCGAATCGTTTATATCCATATCCTTCATAATGCTTACGGTTCCGTCCGTATTCAGCACTGCCACCGCATAATCCGCATAGGCGGGGAAATGGAAGGGTACTGTCATTGTTACGAGAATCTTCTGGTTCGTCTGGTAAACTCTCTCCTGTTTTCCGTTTTTCAGTTCAATCTCATAACAGGAAACACCTCTCGCCCCGGCGGTCCACGCTATATAACGCAGCGGTCCCGCGGAATATGGTCCCGGTTCAAAAGCGGACACTTCCAGGGAAACGATCTGGTCCCCTACGGCCGCCTTCACTGTCGCCGCATCCGTGACCGTACCGATATCATACATCTGGTATCCTTTGGACTCGGCACTGACCGTGCTGACGATATCCTTTACATAAGTAGAAATCCAAACCTGGTCCAGCGCATTGGGGCTCGCAATCCTGTATGCGTTAAAAGTCCCGGGGGCAGCCGCAATGATCGCAAAAGTATCAAAATAGGAACTGTCCACCGTCAGCGTTGTCGGCTCCGGATCAAGATCACCCAAAATCTCCAGACTTCCGTCCTGTCTTACGCTGATCACCGCATAGTCCCTTGTCGGATCACTCCCCTTCGGAAGCGTCATGCCCACCCTGATCGGGCTCGTCATGCCTACCACATCCTGTGTCCAGCCCTCTTCCGTATAATACTCCATATCCATATCCAGAATATTCACCACGGAAGCCCCGAGGGAAGCCGCCATATTGTTAAAGGTACTCCTTGCCTGTGCTCCGCATTCACTGTCGTGCACATTCAGCCGCACACCGATATTGGCTTCCAACCTCTCCCAACTCAGTCCCGCATACATTTTTACCGTTGTCTGAGGCGTCTGTATATTGATATTGGGAATGGTTTTGGAATAGTTTGCCGTATATACTCTGACATCATTCCAGTTTTTTGACCAGTCCGGCGCCGCGTTTGCCTGCAGTTCTGATGCCGGCGCCGCAAATACGCCCAAAGACATCACCGCAGTCATTATCACTGCCATTGCTTTTTTTAATCTCATATAAACCTCCCATCCAGAAATGATCATTCTTTACCCGCAAACCGCGCACTCGCAATTATATAATTGCCATTCGCCGCTCGCTTCTCACTCATTATCTCATGAATCTTCAATTCATGATCGCTATTCTCCGCTCGCTTCTCGCTAACGTTCATTATATCATACAGCGCAGACTCCCAAAGGTTCCTTACATCTTTATCCGAATAAAACCGGAATAAACGTTCCATTTAGGTCCTGCCGCATATAAGATATTATCAGCATAACAAATTCATTCCGCAAATACAAGTTAAATGAGGTATTCTTCAATAAATTTTAATATTTTTATTCATTTTTTATCCAGCATTTTCCTGATATACCGTCCTGTGTAAGAATCGGGATTTTCTGCCACTTTTTCTGGCGTTCCCAGGGCGATGATCTGTCCGCCGCCGTCTCCGCCCTCGGGACCGATATCAATAATATAATCCGCCGTTTTGATCACGTCCAGATTATGCTCGATCACCACAACCGTATTGCCGCCTTCTGTCAGCCTCCGCAGGATTTCCACCAGCTTGTGTACATCCGCAAAGTGGAGACCGGTAGTAGGTTCGTCAAGAATATAGATGGTCCTGCCCGTACTTTTTCTGGAAAGTTCCGTAGCAAGCTTCACGCGCTGCGCCTCCCCGCCGGAAAGTTCCGTAGACGGCTGTCCCAGTTTAATATAGGAAAGTCCCACATCATACAGTGTCTCGATCTTTCTGCGGATCGTCGGCACATTTTCAAAAAATCCCAGCGCCTCCTCCACGGTCATATCCAGCACATCAAAAATACTCTTACCCTTATATTTCACATCCAGGGTTTCCCTGTTATAGCGCTTTCCGCCGCAGACTTCGCAGGGCACATACACGTCCGGCAGGAAATGCATCTCTATTTTTATGATGCCGTCCCCCGAACACGCCTCACATCTGCCGCCCTTCACATTGAAACTGAAACGCCCTTTCTTATATCCCTTCGCCTTGGCATCCGGCGTCGCCGCAAAAAGATCCCGGATCATATCAAATACACCCGTGTAGGTAGCAGGGTTGGATCTGGGGGTACGGCCGATCGGCGACTGATCGATACTGATCACTTTGTCAAGCTGTTCCAGTCCGAGAATATCATCGTGGTCTCCCGCGATCGTTCTCGCCCTGTTCAGGCTCTTTGCCAGATGCTTGTATAAAATTTCATTGACAAGGGAACTCTTCCCGGAACCTGACACCCCCGTCACACATGTCATAACACCCAACGGTATTTCCACATTGATATTTTTCAGGTTGTTTTCCCTCGCCCCTTTTACCGTCAGAAAACCGGTCGGTGCTTTCCTCTCCTCCGGTACCGGAATCCGCAGCTTTCCGCTCAGATACTGCCCCGTGATGGATTCCTCCACCTGACAGATTTCTTCCGCAGTCCCCTGGGCGATCACCCGCCCGCCGTGGGAACCCGCTCCCGGCCCGATGTCAATGACATGGTCCGCCGCCCACATGGTATCTTCATCATGCTCCACCACCAACAGCGTATTCCCCATATTTTTTAAATTCTTCAACGTTTTGATCAGCTTGTCGTTATCCCGCTGATGCAGACCGATGCTGGGCTCATCCAGAATATAACATACGCCCACCAGCCCGGAACCGATCTGTGTGGCAAGCCGTATGCGCTGCGCCTCCCCGCCGGAAAGGGTTGATGTCCCCCTTGCCAGAGACAGGTAGTTCAGCCCCACATCGTTCAAAAATCCTACCCTGGCACGGATTTCTTTCAGAATCTGTTTTCCGATCAGTTCCTGCTGCTTCGTCAGCTTCATCTCCTGCAAAAAAGCATGGAGATTTCCAAGCGACATAGCCGTCAGTTCATAAATATTCTTATCATATACCGTAACAGCCAGAGATTCCAGCTTTAAGCGTCGACCGCCGCAGAGTTTACAGGGCGTCACCCGCATAAATTCTTCGTACTCCGCCTTCATCGTCTCCGAATAAGTCTCACGATAGCGCTGTTCCACATTTTTCAAAAGCCCCGGAAATGCCACCGGATATACGCCTTCCCCCCGCTGCCCTTTATAATAAACCTTTACTTCCTTCCCGCCGGTACCTGAGATCAGCACCTCCTTCGCCTCCGGTGAAAGTTCCCGCCAGGGCGTATCCAGACTGAACCCATATTCCCCCGCCAGTGCTTCCAGCAGGGCATGGGAAAAACTCCCCTTATCTTTACTGGACTGCCAGCCCATCACCTGGACCGCCCCGCCGTTTAAACTCAGGGATTCATCCGGAATCATCAGCCTTGCATCAAATTCCATCTTGTAGCCCAGTCCGAAGCAGTCCGGACAGGCGCCGAAAGGATTATTAAACGAAAAACTCCTCGGCTCAATCTCACTGATACTGATCTCACAGTCCGGGCAGGCAAAACTCTGGCTGAAGGTCAGGCTTTCCCCATCGATCACATCCACGATCGCCAGCCCGCCGGCAAGCTCCAGCACATTCTCCAGAGAATCCGTCAGCCTTCTCTCGATCCCTTCTTTTATGACAAGCCTGTCAACTACGATCTCTATGGAATGTTTGATATTTTTATCCAGTTTGATCTCTTCCGACAGATCATACAGATTTCCGTCAACACGCACACGCACATATCCGCTTCTGCGAGCCCGCTCCAGCACTTTTTCATGTCGTCCTTTTCTGCCACGTACCACCGGCGCAAGAAGCTGAAGCCTTGTCCCTGCAGCCAGATTCAGAATATAATCCACCATCTCATCCACGGTAGTCTTCTGAATTTCCCGTCCGCATTTCGGGCAGTGAGGTATCCCGATTCTCGCATAGAGCAGCCTGAAATAGTCATATATCTCCGTCACCGTTCCCACTGTGGATCGGGGATTTCTGTTGGTGGATTTCTGATCAATGGATATCGCCGGAGAAAGTCCCTCTATCTTTTCCACATCCGGTTTTTCCATCTGTCCCAGAAACTGCCTTGCATAAGAAGACAAAGACTCCATATAACGCCGCTGTCCCTCCGCGTAGATCGTGTCAAATGCCAGGGAAGACTTTCCGGAACCTGACAACCCCGTCAGAACCACAAACTCGTTCCTGGGCACATCCACATCGATTCCTTTCAGGTTATGTTCATTCGCCCCCCGGATCTTAATGTACTCCCTGGGACGCATCTTCTTTGCTTCTTCCATACTTTCTCCTTTTTTATCAATATCGTTTCGCTCCGCCGCAACAGCCTGATCTAATCAGATTATCGCCTGATATCTACCAGTTGATACCACTGCCAGAACTTTGTCTCCTGTTATTCTCTCTCATTCAATATTTTCTTTAATTCCAGCATCTTATCGCGCAGCTCTGCCGCCGTCTCGAAATCCAGGTCTGCCGCCGCCTTTTTCATCTTCTTCTGTACTTCTCCCACCAGTTTTTCCAGTTCTTTCAGATCCATGGATTCAGGATCTTTCTCAAACCGCACCTCTTCCTTCGCCACGGTTTTGGATATACTGATCAGTTCCCTGACTGCCTTCCGGATCGTCTGCGGGGTAATGCCGTGTTCCTCGTTATACGCCTGCTGCAGCTTTCTTCTCCTTGCGGTTTCCTCCAGTGCCGCCCGCATGGAATCCGTTATCACATCCGCATACATCACCACGTGCCCGTCCGCATTTCTCGCCGCACGCCCGATAGTCTGGATCAGGGACGTCTCCGATCGCAGGAATCCTTCCTTATCCGCATCCAGGATTGCCACAAGCGATATCTCCGGAATATCCAGCCCCTCCCGGAGCAGATTGATTCCCACCAGCACATCGAACACATCCAGCCGCATATCCCGGATGATCTCCGCCCGCTCCAACGTATCGATATCCGAGTGCAGGTACTTCACCCGGATTCCTACATCTTTCATATATTCCGTCAGGTCCTCCGCCATCCGCTTGGTCAGCGTCGTCACAAGAACCTTGTTTTTCTTTTCCGTCTCTTTTCTGATCTCTCCCACCAGATCGTCGATCTGTCCTTCCACAGGCCGCACGGACACTTCCGGATCTAAAAGCCCCGTGGGACGGATGATCTGCTCTGTCCGTAGCAATTCATGCTCCGCTTCATATTTGGAAGGTGTCGCTGATACAAACATCATCTGATCAATATGGGACTCAAACTCGGAAAAATTTAAGGGCCTGTTGTCGAGCGCTGAGGGCAGCCTGAAGCCATACTCCACCAGCGTGGTTTTTCTTGAACGGTCTCCCGTATACATGGCTCCGATCTGGGGCACTGTCATATGAGACTCATCTACAATGATCAGAAAGTCATCCTTAAAATAATCCATCAGCGTAAAGGGCGTCGCCCCCGGCTCCAGACCGTTCAGATGCCTTGAATAGTTCTCAATGCCGGAACAAAAACCGGTCTCCCGCAACATTTCAATATCAAAGTTTGTCCGCTCGGATATCCGCTGCGCCTCCAGCAGCTTGTCCTCCCCTTTAAAAAACCGGATCTGCCCTTCCAGTTCTTTCTCAATATTATCGCAGGCGGCGTTGATCTTCTCCTGCGCCACCACATAGTGGGAAGCCGGAAAAATCGAAATATGACTGAGCTCCGCGTGGGGCGCCCCTGTCAGTGAATCCACTTCCATGATGCGGTCGATCTCATCTCCGAAAAACTCGACACGCACCAGATACTCTCCTCCCTGCGCCGGACACACCTCGATCGTATCTCCTCTCACCCGGAAAGTACCACGCTCCACATCCATATCGTTTCTGTTATATTGTATCGCAATCAGCTCTTTTATTACCTCATCCCTGTCTTTCTGCTGTCCGGGGCGCAGCGACACAATCAGCTCCTGATACTCGTCCGGACTGCCCAGCCCATATATACAGGACACGCTTGCCACAACCACCACATCCCGCCGCTCGGAAAGGGAAGCCGTAGCGGAAAGCCGCAGCTTATCAATCTCATCATTGATAGCCGAATCCTTGGCGATGTAAGTATCCGTGGAAGGAACATATGCCTCCGGCTGATAATAGTCATAGTAGGACACAAAATACTCCACTGCATTCTCCGGGAAAAATTCTTTGAACTCCCCGTACAACTGGCCTGCAAGGGTTTTATTGTGCGCTATGACCAAAGTCGGTTTGTTGAGCGCCTGGATGACATTCGCCATCGTAAATGTCTTGCCGGAACCGGTGACGCCCAGCAAAGTCTGGAATTGATTGCCCTCTTGAAAGCCTTTTACGAGAGCTTCTATGGCCTGGGGTTGGTCACCGGTAGGCTGGTATTCGGAATGAAGTTTAAAACATCTTTGTTTATTTTGCACAAATGCTCACCTCTGATTTCATAGTAAAAAAAGACGCCTATCAGGCAAAAACTCGTCGTGGAACATTTTATTTTCTTCATGGCGTTTACTCAAATCATAGCAAAACAGGCCCACAACAAATGCCGTTCACAATTTGCTGTTTTTTCTGCTCAGCGCACCTCCGTAATTCCATACGAACAAACCAGCACTGAAAGAACTTTTTTATCTTACCACAGATCACTAAATTTGTATAGATAGAAAATCGAACTTTTGTTCTTTTTTATCCTGCATCCGGAAGAAATTCTGTTACATCTACTACAATCTCCAACAATTCCTTTTTAAACCTTCTATCTCTTCCGGGTTAGGTAATACTTCTTTCATATACTCTTCTATTTCCGGTACGCCATCTGCTATGATACCTCTGTTATCAGCATAAACATCCATTGTTATGAGTTCTTTTGCATGTCCCATGAGTTTTGATACCGCCTTTGGGTTAAATGCCTTTTTTAGCAGGAGCGTACAGTATGTGCTCCGTTTCTTTAAGATTGCCTCAAAGACATAATCAGGAATCGGAATCTCTCTGTAACTGGATTTTGTTTTTAATCCCACTTCCTGTTTCGTAAAAGTTTTCGGGGC
>JAAWOG010000073.1 GCA_022799355.1 Lachnospiraceae bacterium
TTATCTGTAAGTAACATGAACACATTCTCCATGGTTTTTCTTTATTGTACTTGAAATTTGGAGGTAATGCAAAACTTTTCCGGTTTATCCGGGTTAGGAAACGATAATCCATAATCGAACTCAATGATTACACTGTGAAACCCGCATAATGGAGATGTGCATAACTGGCTATTGCGTCATGGATAACTATGTTCCAAAAATTCTTCCATAAAGCCCATGATTTCTCATCAGATAATGCCTGCATAACAGAAATAGAATTAAAAGGAGTTGCGAGATTACCATGCGATTTTGCCGCCCTCAGCAAAACCGTCAAACAAGAACAGCCGCGTAATCCTTTATGTATACACTATTTTCCCCTAATTACAACAAATTTAATAAAATTTTTACTTTCCCTGTAACAGTTCAACCTTTCGGCTGCACTGTTGCTGAATCCGCCCTATTTTAAGTTCACCTACGGTGAAAGGGCGGATTCTATTTTCCCATCACACATTTTTATATGCTGAACTGTTACGCACCATCCGGAGCTGCCGGCTTCACTTGTTGCTTTTCTTACTTTGTCATGATATAATTTTTTGCACCGAACGACAAAGCCAAATGGGTGCAAACCCGTAAGCCATATTATGGCTTTGTGCAATAAAGCAGCGCTGAAACGGAGGAAAAAAATGAACATCATCGAGAACATAAACGAAAAGCTGATTTTTGACAAAGACGAAATTTCTGCCGGCGGCGAAAGCGATATTGAAGAAGTCATCCGCGTTTCACCGGTCCCTTTGCCCGAAGACTACATTGAATTTTTGAGACAGGTATCCGGGGAAGACAGCTATGGACCTGAATTTGAAGTGGAGGACGAGGGGCTGTCCATCTGGATCTGGAGTGCCAAAATGGCATTGGAAAAATCAGAAGAATTTCATCATCCCGTAAACCAGGAATTTCTCAGTCATGCGTGGTTATTTGGTGATGACCTGGGGGATCTGGTCTACTTTTTTGGAACCGGAAAGGACGGTTTCGGCTTATATCGTACTTCTGCGGGCCGGTTAAGTCTTGAAAACGCAGAAAAAATTTCCGATACGCTTACGGACTTTCTTGTGGATGGCGTCGGAATTGATATTGCCACGGATTTATAAGCTTCCGTTTATCAGGCTGAGAAAAATGAACCCAGGGCGGCAGGAACAGGTGTTGCGTATCCCGCCGCCCTGATTAGACTACAATGTCATTTCATTAACATTGCCGGACACCGGGAGTGATATAAAATGCTCCCCTCTCTTTACATCCCGCGGATATAAAACGCGATCTGATAGGGCAGGCGCTCCGCAGGGGTGGCAAGTTCCGTGCCCAGCAGTTTTTTGATATTGTTCATGCGGTAGATGATCGTATTTCGGTGCGTGAACATACTCTGCGCCATCGCCTGTATGCTTCCGTCAAACTCCAGATAGCTTTTCAGTGTCTCTACATAGTTCGAGTTATGCCGCCTGTCATGCTCTTCCAGCACGGCCAGCGTCTCCTGCCGCATCTGTGCCAGCAGGCCGGTATCCGTACAGCTATACAGCAGGCGGTACAATCCCATCCGTTCAAACTGCAGCAGCGCGGTTTTTGTCCGCATCGCCATCTGCGCGGCAGCTTCCGCCCTCCGGTAGCTGACCGAAAGATTTTCGATATCTACCACACAACTCCCTATGCCTACATAGATCGGTCTGTCCGGCATCCGCTTACGCGCCCTCTTTAACATCCCCTCGCCCAGTTCAATCAGAAGTTCCTGCTTTATCGCGTTTACCACGAGCACAAAAAACGAATTGTAGTAAAAGAAACTCCCATTGTGGGTAATCTGCTCCAAATATACCTGCAGCCGATAGGACAGTTTTCTTCTGTCCACCGTATCCATCGAATCCAACCCCTCGCTTGCGATGAGCATAACCTGAAAGGTTCCGTCCACATCAAAATGCGGCAGCAGCTTTTTCCGATACCCATCCTGATTATCCGGCTGCTCTACCGCCGCGATCAGCGCGTTTACCACCTGCTCGTCCGTACTCCCCTGCACAAAGATGCGTATGCTGAAATCTTTCATCATATCGGATAAATGTATCTCCCAGGGCACGGTCAAAAGCGGCAGGTCGTTCTCCTCACAGTATGAGAGCAGTTCCTCCGGCAGTTCCTCAATGTAATTTCCGATATTGACAATCAGCCCCGCCGCGTGGCGCTGCACCAGGTGCTCTGCCAGTTCCATAACCGCCTCCTTTGTCGGAAAGCCAAGCCCCGTCGTAACCGCCAGTTCCTTCCCCCAGAAATGCCGGATGATCTTCGTATCCTCAACCAGATGCACCCAGCTTATGGAGTTGGCCCAGCCGTTTTTTCCCGCCAGGTATTTCATCCGGTAGCGCTCTTCCGAAGCAATCATCATATCCTGTATCGTAAAACCCATCTCCCCCGCCTCCATTTTTCTTCTTTTTTTATATTATACCATTTTTATGTGCTGTCAGCACATATTTTGTTTTTATTTTTAGGTTTTGGTGCCATTGGATTTTCCCTTTTTTATGTTATGATAATACTAAAGAACAAACACACATAAAAAAACAAAGGAGGCGCATCTCATGTTAACAATTTCAACGAATTTTGTAACGAACTACAGTTATACACCCTCATGGATCAAGTCCGAGCGTTATCTGTACTGCGACAATTTTGCACGGGACCTTGCCGGAAGCAGACATGAGTCCTTCCTTGCAGTGATCCGGAAGCTGCTCGGCAGATAAGCGAAGCCTCTTCCGGACATATATTTTATTGTCCTATGATCCGACATGGCAAAAGGCAGAGATCTCAGGTATCTCTGCCTTTTTCGTCAATATTTTTTCCTGTCTTTCAGTTCGTTATATAAAACGGTATAATTATGATACCTTACTTCACTGATCTTTCCCTCCGAAAGCGCCTCCTTCACACCGCAGCCTGGCTCGCTCACATGCACACAGCCCCGGAACCTGCATCTCTCCTCATAATTCTCAAATTCCGGATAAAAGCCCTTTAACTCCTCCTTCTCCATATCAAAGAGTTCCAGAGAGGAAAATCCCGGCGTATCCATAATATAACTCTCTCCATCCAGGGCAAACAGCTCCGAATGACGGGTAGTATGCTTTCCTCTGTCGATCTTCTCACTGATAGCGCCTGTCTCCATATCCGCATTCGGATGCAGATAATTGATCAGGGAGGATTTCCCGACGCCGCTCGGTCCCGCCATGGTTGTGGTCTTTCCCTGCAAAAGCGACCGTACTTCCGCAAGAGCCTCCTGCTCTTTGACGCTGATAAAGAGCACCCGGCAGCCGCAGGCTTCATAGGCTTTTTGCAGTATCTCCCGCTCCCTGTCCGAGGCGATATCGCACTTGTTAAAACAGATCACGCAGGGCAGCCCCTGCTGCTCCATCATAATCAGAAAACGGTCCAGCAGGTTCAGATTCGGTTCCGGTTTCACGATAGCGAACAACACCAGCGCCTGATCGATATTTGCCACCGCCGGGCGGATCAGCCTGCTCTTTCTCGGCAGGATCTTTCTGATATTTCCTGTCCTCCCCTGCCGGTTCAGCACTTCAAGCTCCACGTCATCCCCCACAAGAGGCTTTATATTTTCCCGCCTGAAGATCCCTCTGGCCTTGCACTCATAGATAACAAGATCCTCGGCGTGCACATAATAAAATCCTGCAATTCCTCTGATTATCTTTCCCCGCATGCCGCATTTCCCGTTATCCGCATATTCAAGTGACCGCAATCGTCCATCCTTTATCAAAACTGTCCCGGACAGTTACCCTTCCTTTGTAAATTCTATGGTTCTCTCTATTGTCTTTTCCGTACTGCCTCCCGGCGTCTCCGTTCCGTCCGCTCCCACCGAAGGTTCCGTTACGAGTGTATAATGGAACGTGATTTTTCCCGTGGCGGACTTAATGCCGGTATAATTGACAGCTACCGGGAAGGAAGCCGTCTCGGTATCGAGCAGTGTTGTGCCGTCCTCCGTCACGATCTTCACTTTTACCTTCGTTCCGTCTCTGTACTCCGGATCTTCCGCCGCCGTAGGCCCTGTGATATTGCCGCTGTAACTGTAGGTTGCCGCCCTGCCGCCCATGCTGATCTTGATATCAATGGCAGTACCCGGATCTACAAAGGAACCCACCGAATAACTCTGATAGCATACCTGCCCCTCGGGGTAATCCTCGCTGTTCATCTGACCTACCGTGCCAAGCTGCAGCCCTGTCTCAATCAGCATCGCAAGAACCTCATCCTCCTCTTTTCCCATCAGATCCGGCACCCGTATCTTGGAATCCTCCGCCCCGGTGCTGACTACGATGGTCACGGCAGAGCCCTTGGGCGCCTTTGTGCCGCTCTCCGGATTCTGGGAGATCACGAAATTATTTTCCACGGTGGAGGAGGAACTCTCGCTCCTGTTAACCACAAAGCCGGCTTTTTCCAGCGTATTTTTTGCCTCTTCATATGTGACGCCGGTAGCCTTCGGCACGCTCACCCCTTCTTCTCCCGCGCTGACGGTCAGCGTGATCACCGTACCGGGCTCCACCATGATCCCCTCCTCCACGGAGGCACTGATCACCTGATTCTGAGGGTAGGCGGCATTCTCCACATATTTGACTTCCGTTTTCAGTCCCAGCTTTTCCAGTCTGTCCTGGGCCGTCTTAACCGCCATGCCGGTGACGCCGATCATCTCCACCTGCTCTGTCTCTTCCTCTATCTGAGAATCTTCCTCTCCGCTGTTTCCTTTTAAGTGGAACAGGCCCAGAGCCCTCCCCACAAGCACGATCACAATGCAGCCCACAATGACCGCCGCCACAATGGCAAGCACCGTCGTGATCTTTTCCATGCGGGGATCATAGTCCTCGTCATACTCCTCTTCTTCCTCTCCTCCGTCGTCCGTATATCTGCGCTTTAGGCGCATGGACTCCTCCATATCATCCTTTGCCGCCGAAACCCTTTTGATCCGCTCCATCTCCCGCTCCGTGATCATACGGGTGGAAGCCCTGCGGTCAGGCTCCGTCATCTTGACAAAATCCTCATCGGGATTGAGCAGGGACTGTTTCAGATCGTCGATCAGCTCCGCCACGGACTGATATCTGCGGTCCGGACTCTTCTGACAGCACTTGAAAACAATCTGTTCCACGCTGACCGGGATCTCCGGCACATATTCTCTCGGCGAAGGCATTTCTTCCTGGATATGTTTGATGGCGATCGCCACCGTCGTCTCCCCGTTAAAAGGCACTCTGCCCGTGAGCATCTCAAAGAGAGTGATACCCAGAGAATAGATATCGCTCTTCTCATCGCTGTAGCCGCCCCTTGCCTGCTCCGGCGACGTATAGTGGACGGAACCCATCACATTGGAAGTGATGGTATTGCTGGTGGCTGCCTTCGCAATACCGAAATCCGTCACTTTCACCTTGCCCTCTTTGGAGATCATGATATTCTGAGGCTTGATATCTCTGTGAATAATATGGTTGTTATGGGCAGCCTCGATACCCATGGAAACCTGAATTGCTATACTGATGGCCTCCTTGACGGAAAGCCTTGCTTTCTTCTCGATATATTTTTTTAAGGTAATACCTTCCACTATTTCCATAACGAAATAGTAGATACCGTTCTCCTCCCCCACATCGTAAACATTCACGATATTGGGATGCATCAGCCCCGCCGCCGCCTGGGCTTCCGTTCGGAACTTGGACACAAAGTTTGCGTTTTCCGAAAATTCCTGTTTCAACACCTTGATTGCCACAAACCTGTTCAGTTTATGACATTTTGCTTTATAGACATCAGACATGCCGCCGGTCCCGATCTTCTCCAGGATCTCATAGCGGTCCCCTATCATCATTCCTATCTTAATCATGCTTTTAAACTCCATTTAGCCACAGCCCAAAGTTCCGTGGCCATATCAAACTTGTGGGTGAAGATCAAACTGCCCTCTTCACATGAAAGCCGCCTCCCCGGGATGCGGCAGACATCAGATATCCGGCTCAATCAGTATCAGAGAAATATTATCCCTTCCGCCGTTCAGATTCGCCACTCTTACAAGAGCTTCCGCCTTTTCCATGATGTCACGCTGGGCATTTACAATCATTCTTATTTCTTCATCTTCCAGCATATTACTGAGTCCGTCAGAGCACAGCAGGATAATATCCCCCTTTTGCAGTTCCACTTCATAAAAATCCGCCAAAACCGCATAGGTAACCCCTACCGCCCTTGTAATGATATTCTTATTTGGATGGGTTCTCGCACTTTCCCGATCCAGTCCGCCCATTTTGATCATCTCCTCCACAAGGGAATGATCCGTTGTAATCTGTCGTATATTTTTTCCGTTCACAATATACAGGCGGCTGTCACCCACATTGCCTACTTTCAAACAGTTTCCGTAGATCGTAGCAACAACAACCGTCGTACCCATGCCTTCCAGATCCCTGTTTTCATTGGAAAGCTCAAAAATGCCGGTATTTGCTTTATTGATGGCACTCTGCAGTATCCTCTCAGGGTTCCTCTCGGCAGATTGTTCCGCCTCCCGGCAGATCGTATCTACCGCATAGCGTGAAGCATAATCCCCCGCCTTATGGCCGCCCATACCGTCCGCGATCATAAACAGATTCGGCAGATTTCCCACCGGCAGTTCCGAGGAATACACCACGTCCTGATTTAATTGTCTCCGTTTCCCCTTATCCGATAAGGAGGCTGTCTTCATCAAAGCCCTGTTCCCCCTGAAGCTGTATCCGCCGCTATTGTCACGGCAGATATTTCTCTTGTTGCAAACTGTATCTACAAATAAAAATACTACCACATAAATGGCAAAGGGGCAAGGAAAATCCAAATCCTGCCACCTTTTTATGTAACAGTTCAGCCTTTCGGCTGCACTGTTACTGAATCCGCCCTATTTTAAGTTCACCTACGGTGAAAGGGCGGATTCTATTTTCCCATCACACATTTTATATGCTGAACTGTTACCTTTTTATAACAGTGTAGCCCGTTTAGCGGATATTATGCACTCCTTCAATCCTCCGGTTTCGCCGCTGCCGCACTATTTCCTCCGCCCTCTGCCTTTGCATAATTTCTCCGAAGCTGCCCGCAGGCGCCGTCGATATCCCGTCCCATCTCCCGGCGGAGGGTTGCGTTCACACCCGCCTCCTCCAGTTTTTTCTGAAACGCCCTGACCGCCTCTTTGCCCGAGGGCGTAAAATCCCTCTCCCTGACGGGATTGATCGGTATCAGGTTCACATGGGCATGGAGAGAGCGTGCTAGCGTAATCAACCCCTCCGCATCCTCCTTCGTATCGTTCACGCCCCCCGCAAGGGCATACTCAAAGGTAATGCGGCGCCCCGTCTTTTCAAAATAGTAACGGCAGGCATCCATCAGTTCCGTGATACCATACTTTTCCGCAATGGGCATCAGCTTCTTCCGCTTTTCATCGCTCACCCCGTGGAGGGACAAAGCCAGCGTAATCTGCAGCTTCTCCTCCGCCAGCTTCTTGATCTCCGGCGCCAGCCCGCAGGTGGAGACCGTAATGCTGCGCTGGCTGATATGCAGCCCCTGATCGTCCGTCAGCATCCTGATAAACCGAAGCAGGTTCTCCCTGTTGTCCAGCGGCTCCCCGATGCCCATCACCACCACGTTGGACACCCGCTCGCCGGTATGGCGTATGATGCCGTATACCTGCTCCAACATCTCCGCTGCGGTCAGATTCCTGACAAGCCCGCCCAAAGTGGAGGCGCAGAACCGGCAGCCCATCCGGCAGCCCGCCTGGGAGGAAATGCAGACCGAATTGCCGTGGCGGTATTTCATCAGCACGCTCTCCACCAGATTGTGATCCGGCAGCTCAAACAAAAACTTTTTTGTTCCGTCCGCTTTTGACTCCTGCACCTTTACCGGATAAAGCGTTGTCATCTCAAAATGCTCCCCGCACTTCTTCCGCAAAGAAAATGACAGATTTGTCATTTCCAAAAAATCCCGCGCCAGCTTTTTGTGCATCCATTCATAGAGCTGCCCGCCCCGGAATTTCTTTTCGCCCATTCTCTCCATCTCCTCCTGCAGCGCAGGCAGGGAGAGGGATTTTATCTCTGTTTTTCCCATATATATTTCCTATACATCTTTTACCTTACTTCCCGTATTACTCAGTTTTCAATCGGTTTTTACTTAAAGGCGGCCTAAAGGTAACAGTTCAGCCTTGCACTATTCCGCGAGTAAAATCGCTCTGTATGCGATTTTGCGAGTTGTGCAAGCGCCAAAATGCGACCTTGGAGCATTTTGTGTGCATCAGACGTGACAGTGAAGCCGAAGGCTGAACTGTTACGCTTAAAGCGCCCGCCTCATCCTTGCCAGAAAGAATCCGTCACACTGATGTTCCCCGGGCACAAGCTGCAGCATCCCGCTCTCCGCCTCCCCGCCTCTGAGCGCCTCCGGCAGATAGGGGGCAAGGCTCTCCGCAGCCAGCGGAAATCTGTCGCACATCCACCGGACCTGTTCCTCATTTTCCGCCCTGTGGATCGTACAGGTACTGTACACAATAATCCCGCCTGGCTTCACATACCGCCAGCATGCTTCTATGATCTCCCGCTGGAGCTTTACAAGCTCCTCAAGGCTCTCCTCTGTGGCATGATATTTGATATCCGGTTTTCTGCCGAGAATCCCCAGACCGGAACAGGGCAGATCCAGATAAAGCACATCCGCCTTCCCCTCCATTTTCCGATCGAACAGCCGGGCATCCCAAACCTCCACGCTCAGATTTTCCGCCCGCATCCGCTCTGCGCTCTCCCGGATCAGCGCCGCCTTCTCCAAAGAGACATCCCGCGCCTCCACCCTGCCGCTCCCCGAAAGCTTACAAGCGGCATGAAGGCTTTTCCCGCCGGGCGCCGCGCAGACATCCAGCACAAAATCCCCCGCCCTGATCCCGGCGCACTCCGTCACAAGCATAGAACTCACATCCTGCACCGTCACAAGCCCTTCGGAAAAGCCGGGAAGTTTATGTAATCCATCCAGATTCCGGCACTCCCTCGCATAGGGCAGATAGGGATGCCTCTCCCAGACAATTCCCACCTTTTCCCACTGATCTTCCAACTCTTTTTGCTGCGCCTTTGAAAGCCTCTCCGACATCCTGATACACACCGGCTTTACGGCAAGAAGCGCCTGGCACATCCCTTTTGTCCGTTCCCTGCCATAATCCTCCTCCCAGAGGCTTATCAGAAACTCCGGCATGGAATACCGGATCGAAAGCGCCTTTTTCCAGTCCTTTTCCGAATCCGGATAGTCGATCTTTTCCCGATTTCTTGCGATATTCCGCAGCACGCCGTTCACAAAGCCCTTCAGCGACTGAAAATGCCTTTTCTGCGCAAGGCGCACCGCCTCATTGCAGACCGCGTTGTCCGGCACTCCATCCATATAAAAAAGCTGATACACGCTCATCCGCAGAAGTTCCCGAATCAGCGGCTTCATCTTAGGGACGGGAACACTGGAAAACCGGCCTATGATATAATCCAGTTCTATCCGGCGCTCTACCGTCCCTTCCGTCACCCGCTTGATAAAAGCCTTCTCCCTGAGAGGCAGGTAATCGTATTTTTGCAGCACCTGCCGGAGCACCAGATTACCAAATCCCCCATCCCTCTCCATCTCCATCAGGCACTCCAGTATGATCTCTCTCGTATTTTCCACTAATCTCTGTCCCTTCCGCCTCTGCCGCCAAAAAGCATCACAAGACGCAGAAGCTGCAAAATGGAGGAGGCCGCCGCCGCCACATAGGTCAGTGCCGCCGCACCTAGGACCTTGCGTACATGCCCCACTTCCTGCTGTCCCAAAATGCCGTACTCGGACAGCATCCGCATAGCCCTGTCGGAAGCGTTGAACTCCACCGGCAGCGTCACAACCTGGAACAAAACCGCCGCCGAAAATACCCAAATGCCGATCTGGGCGAGAAAAGAGCCGGCACCGCCGAGCAGCACGCCGATGATAATAATGGGAAGCCCCAGCCTGCTCCCGATATTTGCCACCGGAACAAGAGTGGAACGAATCCGCAGGGGCGCGTAACCTTTCTGATGCTGCACCGCATGCCCGCACTCGTGGGCCGCCACGCCGATAGCCGCCACGGAATTGCTGCCGTACACCGCATCCGATAAACGCAGCACTTTTGCCGAAGGATCATAATGGTCCGTCAGATTCCCCCGGACATGCTCCACCCGCACATCATAGATGCCGTTCCGGTTTAAAATCCGCTGCGCCGCTTCCGCCCCCGTCATGCCGCTCATGCTGCGCACCCTGGAGTATTTGCCGTAGGTGCTGTTTACTTTGGCACTTGCCGCCATGCACAGCACCGCGCCGATCAAAACCAGAATGTATGTCCAGTCCATATAATAGCCGTATCCGAATCCGTATCCCATCTTTATCCTCATTTCTGCGCTGCTTTTGGCTCAGGCTGCCTGGCCTGTGCATGAACGAGTTTGTGTCAGGCAACGCGCAGACACAAATCTTGCGATTGAAAATGAAATTTTCAATCTTTCCTCCAATCTGCCCAATAACTCTTCCGTTATTCCAGTTTCTCCCCTTCTTTCACCTGATACCCCAGAAGGAAATCCCGCACAGGCATCCGTTTTTTCCCTTCCAGCTGCACTTCTTTCAGCACGAGAATATCCTTTCCCGTCTGCACATGAATGCTGTCCTTTGTGACAAGAATAATTTCCCCGAACTGAGGCGCCTTCTTCTCTCCGATATGCTTAAACAGGCCGTTATGGGGCGTTTCCTCTCTCTGCTCCTGCATGGAGACCTCCGCCTGCCAGATTTTCATGCTCTTTCCTCTGAACGTACAGAACGCACTGGGCCAGGGGTTCATGCCGCGGATCAGGCGCTCTAACACCTCCGCATCCTTCTCCCAGTCTATTTTGCCCATTTCCTTGTGCAGCATACGCACATAGGTGGCATCTTCCTCCTGCTGTTTTACCGGAATGATATCCCCCGCCTCGATCCTGGGCAGCGTTTTCACCAAAAGCTGAGCCCCCAGCACGCTTAACTTATCAAAAAGGCTGCCGCCGGTATCCGTCTTTTCCACAGGAATCGCCTTCATCGTCAGGATATCGCCGGTATCCATGCCCTCATCCATCTGCATGATTGTCACACCGGTCACATCGTCCCCGTTTAGAACCGCATACTGTATCGGCGACGCCCCTCTGTATTTCGGCAAGAGCGATGCATGGATATTGACGCAGCCGTACTTCGGCATCTCCAGAATCTCTTTTGACAAAATCTGTCCAAAGGCTGCCACCACAAAAATATCCGCCCCGTATGTCCTAAGCTCTTCCACCGCCTCCGGCGCCTTAATCCTTGCCGGCTGCAAAACGGTAAGCCCGTGTGCCAGGGCACACTCCTTGATGGAAGAAAACTGTACTTTCCGCTCCCGTCCTTTCTGTTTATCGGGCTGCGTCACCACAGCCAAAACCTCATGTCCTGCCTCAATCAGCGCCTCCAGCGCTCCCACCGCAAAATCCGGCGTTCCCATAAAAATAATCTTCATACCCATCCAACTTTCCGTTCTTTTTCTCGCAATGCCCGCAGACCATCTATCCTGCGGCTCTCTTCGGAATGCTGATGCCTTCGATCACATCTCATTCCGGGACGCGCTTATCTCTCAGCCCATCTTTGTCTCTCTCATCTCCGCGCCGCTTACGCTTCCTCCGACTCCTCTTCCTGCAGTTCTTCCACGTCCATCAGCCTTCCTTCCACTTTCTCCACATAGAGGTGACCATCCAGATGGTCATATTCATGGCAGATCGCCCGCGCCAGAAGTTCCTCCGCCTCCAGCACAAAGTGTTCCATATTTTCATCGTACGCTTCTACTTTCACATAGTTGGGCCTTGTCACGATGCCTGTCTTTCCGGGTACGCTCAGGCAGCCTTCCTGCCCGCTCTGCTCCCCCTTAGTCTCCAGAATCCTGGGATTTATAAAAACAAAGGGATCTTCTCCCGTTACATCCACCACAAAGATCCGTTTCAGTACACCCACCTGGGCAGCCGCCAGTCCTACGCCGTTCGCCTCATACATGGTATCCAGCATATCCTCGATCAGCTCTGCCGTCCTCGGCGTGACCTCTTTTACTTCCTTGCTGATCTTTCCAAGAATCGCATCTCCCTGTTCCCTTACATTCCTCAGTGCCATGTTCTGCCTCCACTCCCTGTTTTGTCTCATTTTCAGATCATTTCCATATACGGACACTTAATATCCATTGATGGGATCAACATCAAATTGTACCTGTTCCGGACACTTTTGTAAAGACTGTATATATTGCTCCATGGAATCCCGCAGTATTGACAGCCTTCTGTCATCTCTTCCCTTTATATAAAATACAAAACGATAACAGTCATTCAGTTTCGACAAAGAAGCGCTTCCGGGCCCCATCACCGTCAGTTTTCCGTCCGCCGCTTCCCTCCTTGCCAGTGCCGCCAGCTCAGCAGCCCTGTTCTTTGCCTCCTCGGGCTCCTTCCCGGTCACAAGCACCGCCAGCATATGGGCCGCCGGCGGATAGGCGCCGATCTCCCGATAGAGGATTTCTTCCTCGTAAAAGCCCTCATAGTCCTGGGCCGCCGCATGGACGATGCTGTAATGCTCCGGCTGATAAGTCTGGATCACCACTTCCCCCGGCACATCTCCTCTCCCGGCTCTTCCCGCAGCCTGCGTCAGAAGCTGAAAGGTCCGCTCCGCCGCCCGATAATCTCCGGCAAAGAGAGACATATCCGCCGCTAAAATACCCACCAGCGTCACCGCCGGAAAATCGTGTCCTTTCACGATCATCTGGGTACCCAGCAAAATATCCGCCTCCCGGTCCGCAAAGGCGGAGAGGATCTTCTCGTAACTGTCCTTTCTTTTTGTGGTATCGCCGTCCATCCGCAGTACCCTGGCTTTGGGGTACATCTGCCGCAGTTTTTCCTCCACCGCCTCCGTCCCCGCCTTAAAGCCCAGAATATAGGGTGAACCACAGGAGGGACAGATTTTCACGGCAGGCTCCTCATGACCGCAGTAATGACAGACCAGCTTTCCGTTTCTGTGCTCCGCTAAAGAAACGCTGCAGTGAGGGCACTTCATCACATGACCGCAGCTTCTGCAGGAGACAAAGCCCGCCATTCCCCGCCTGTTTAAAAACAGCATCGTCTGTTCCCCTTTTTCCAGTCTGTCCGCAATCAGCTCCTGCAGGCGCCTTGAAAAAATCGAGCGGTTTCCTTCCCGCAGTTCCCTTCTCAGATCCACCGGATATACCCGGGGCAGCACATTTCCCGTAAGCCGCTCCCTGAGCCGAAAGAAACCGTATTCCCCGCACATTGCCCTGTAATAGCTTTCCAGAGAAGGCGTGGCGGAACCAAGTACCACCGATGCCCGGTGAAGGGACGCCAGATATATGGCTGTCTCCCTGGCATGATATTTGGGCATGGTCTCACTTTTATAAGAAGGCTCATGCTCCTCGTCGATAATAATCAACCCCACCCTGGAAAAGGGGGTAAACAAAGCGGAGCGGGGGCCTATGATCACATCGATATCGCCGTTTTTCGCCCGCTCGCACTGATCATACTTTTCTCCCGCCGACAGCCCCGAATGCAGAATGGATACCCGTCCGCCAAAGCGCCCTGAAAACCTTACCACCGTCTGATAGGTCAGAGCGATCTCCGGAATCAGGACAATCGCCTGTTTTCCCCGCTCCAGACATCCCTCGATCAGGTTCATATACACTTCCGTCTTTCCGCTGCCGGTGATGCCGTGTATCAGATAGGTTTTTCTGACACCCCTGTCATAATCCTCCAGGACGCTGTCCACGATCGCCTGCTGCTGCACACTCAGCTCGGGGCGCCCCCCGCCGAAGGCATTTCTCTCCCCCGCCGCAAGAACGCTCTCCTCGATGGGATTTCGGTAAATCCGCCGCTTTTCCACGAAAAGCGCTCCCTGCTTTTCCAGAGCGCTGATTGTCGCCGGCGAAATATGCAGCTTTTCCCTCGCAAGCTCCATCGGAATCCGCTCCGCAGTCAGCAGAGCGCCGAGCAGCCTTGCCATGGCGGTCTTATGCTTCAGTCCGCATTGTTCGGCTAACGCCGCCGTCTCCTCCTTAGACAGCAGACGGCAGATCTCTTTTTTCTCCAGATTCCGCTTTTTCTGTTTTGCCGGCAGCACTGTCTTAAGCGCCGCGATCATGGTGGAGCCGTACTGCTCCCTGATCCAGCCCGCAAGCCGCACCAAAATCGCCGATGCCGCCGCATCTTCCGCAGCGATCCCGGCAATCTCCTTTACTTTGCTCTCCTCAAAAGAAATTCTCTCCCGAAAGGCGATCACATATCCCTGACGCAGTTTATTTCCTTTGCCGAAGGGCACAAGCACACTCATCCCGGTACTCAGCTTTTGTGAAAGCACATCCGGTATCCGGTAAGTGAACGGTTTATCGACGCTCTCATGGGATATATCTACGATAATGTCCGCATATAAGTAGTTCTTTGTTTCTCCAGCCATGCTCTGTTTTCCCTGTCCCCTAAAAGCCTCTCCCGCCGCCTGCCCCGGCATCCGCCTAAAACGTTTTGCGATATGAGCGGTAACGTTTGATGCCCTCTTCTTCCAAAATCTCCGCGATCAGCACCCGCTCATCCATGGGATATTGTACTCCTTCGATCTCCTGATAATCCTCGTGTCCCTTTCCGGCAAGCACGATGATGTCTCCGGGCTCTCCGTGGGTAATGGCATAGCGGATCGCCTCTTTTCTGTCGGGAATCTCGATATAGGCTCCATCGGTTTTCTGTATTCCGGTCTTAATATCCTCCATAATGGCACGGGGCTCCTCATCTCTCGGATTGTCGGACGTAATAATGGTAAAATCCGCCAGCCTTCCGCTGACTTCCCCCATCTCAAAACGGCGCAGTCTCGAGCGGTTGCCGCCGCAGCCAAAAACGGCTACCAGTCTGTACGGCTCATATTCTTTCAGCGTCGCCAAAAGGCTCTCCAACGCCATCGCATTATGGGCATAATCGATCATCAGCGTAAATTCTTCGGATACCTTCACCATTTCAATCCGCCCCTTCACATGGGCTTTTAAAAGCGCCGTCTGGATATCCTCCGCCGATACGTTAAAATGCCGGCAGATAGCCACGGCAGCCAGCGCATTATAGACACTGAAACGTCCCGGTGCGGGCATCTGGGCATGAAAATCCATCAGCCCCTTCACATCAAAGGCAACGCCAAGCTCGCCCGGATTTTTCACAAGGGAAAGATGCTCCGCCCGAAGCGCCGCCTCCTCCTGAAAACCGTAAGTCTCCAGCCTGCAGGTATATCCCTTCAGCACCTGTTTCCAGTGCTTATCGTCACAGTTGATAATACCTGATTTGCACTGCTGAAAGAGCAGCCCCTTACAGCGGGCATACTCTTCAAAATCTTTATGCTCGTTGGGGCCGATATGGTCCGGCTCCAGATTTGTAAAAATTCCAAGTTCAAAGATAAAGCCCTGGGTTCTGTGCAGCATCAGTCCCTGAGAGGACACTTCCATAACACAGATCTGACAGCCCGCATCCAGCATTTTTCTGAACGTCTCCTGGAGCAGATAGGACTCCGGCGTGGTATTGTGCGCCGGGATATGCTCCCTGCCGATGATTGTCTCTATGGTACCGATCAGCCCCGTTTTATAACCCGCATGTTCCAGAATGGACTTTACCAGATAAGTCGTGGTAGTCTTTCCCTTTGTCCCCGTTACGCCGATAACTTTCAGCGTATCCGCCGGATGCCCGAACCAGGCGGCGGAAATAAACGCCATCGCGCATCTGGTGCTCTCCACCTTAATCACCGTGATATCCGTTTTTTCCGGCAGTTCCACATCCTGTTCCACCACAAGCACCGCCGCCTTTTTCTGCGCCGCTTCCGCCGCCTTGCTGTGACCGTCAAAATTCGCCCCTTTGATGCAGATAAACAGACAGCCCTGGGATACCTTCCGTGAATCCATCTCCACCGATGTCACTTCCGTATCCACGCTTCCCCTGATACAAGTATATTCCAGTTTTTCTATTAAATCCTTACAACATGCCATATTGCCGTACCTCTCTTTTCGTTTTTCTTTTATTGTATGTTTGTCGGAGGCACAAAGTCATATTTTTCATGCAGGCATCTTTTTTACGGACTTTGAAGCCATCCCCATAACAGCCGCTTCTCCCTGCGGACTGTCTCTTCCTGTTATCATATCACAATCTTCTTTTTCTGACAATTTTGACTGTATATTCCTGTAAAATTGTTTTTTCATTTTTTTCTTTTTTCTTTCTTTTTTCCATTTTCTTAATTTTCCTCACAAAATTTTCATCTGGTGAACACAATTTCGTCACATTTCCCGTTTATAGTAAATAATGATAGTTGAAGCGATTCACTATCTCCCCCCTCATAAGTAAAAAACGCCTGGCTTGTCCGGGCGTTTTTTACTGATATCATCCGTTATTCTTATCTATTTCTCCTCTTCCTGTTTTATTCTTAATTTTTCCATAAATGTATTCCGATCCGCTGTCGGAATTTTCAATGCGTCCATCGCCTGTTCCGCCGTCAGTTTCAGGGTGTCCATCAAACTTTCTATGGCTTGTCTTCGCCCGATTTCTATGCCCCTCGCTTCCCCATCTTCCCGAAGAACTTCATCATAAACTTCCTGGTTAAACTCATATATCCCCATCTCCACAATCTCCTCCCTGTTCTCTTTAAAAAACTCCGCAAGGATACCTTCGGAAATACATTCATCCACTGCCTGACGTACCGTCTCTTCCGCTTTCATCCCGAATCCTCTCTTGTTACGGGCTTTCTCTACAAATGTCGTATACCCGCTCAGGCTCTCGCACTTCTCCAGAAGTTCCCTGTTA
>JAAWOG010000074.1 GCA_022799355.1 Lachnospiraceae bacterium
AAAAGTTAAGGATCAACTTTTAATACCCATGATAGAAATATAGTCTATTGTCACATATTTTTCCCTCACAGTCGAGGTACGCACTATCTACCGTTTACTATTATTCTTTGGACATAGAAACAATTTTATATAATAATCATGGTATGTTAGATGATATGGGTATAAAATTTACGGAGTATAATTATTGTTTGAGTTTGATAAAAATTAATAGAGGAGGAACGGGGAAAGAATATGATGATTTATATTACAGTCTTGCAAAGTATTATGCTGTAAAAATTGCAGATGAATTGGATTGTAAATGTATGGTAGTGGAAAATTTGCAACGTATTTTATTGGAAACTTGTAATTGAAGTTTTGGAACTGGGGATGGGGCTATAGAATATTGATAAAAATTAATTTGCACAAGCAGGTAAATTTTTATCTACCTGCCTATGAGAGAGTATTGAACATGTATAAGAAGTATATAAGTGTGTGTATTATGTTGTTGCTGAGTGCACAAACATTTGGCTACAGTTATAGTGCAGATATCAGTCTATTTTGTATGTTCGGATGAGACGGCCTATGTGTTAAGTGTAAACGGAAAAGATTATACAATGTGTATGCAGGAAATTCCACTTGAATAAATCATGAAATATTTTTATAGTCCCTCCATTAGATATGAGAATTGAAGAAAACGGACAAACATATTGGGTAGCATATCCTGTTTTTTCCGATAATAAACCGGAAGAATTAAAAAGTGTTCCGGTTCGGAGGATATAGTAATGATGCAAAAAATAAATAATTTTAAAAAAATGGATTTTTGTTATTGGATAAATGAATTACCGGAATTAAAAGTAAGTAGTTGTAGTGAAAGAATTGTAGAAATAAAAAAGGATAATGGAGCAATTAAAAATACTTTACAAATTGTATTAGAATTATCTCTGCATAGACATATATCGAGTTATGCGCTGCTTGGATTTACTTATACACCTACGATGAATAGTCAGTCTCTTATAGCTAAAATCAATTATACTAATGAGCGAGGGGAAAATTATTTGAGCCAAATCAGAACAGGTGAATCAAGAAAATATATTTATAGCGGCATAGATGAATTTTTGATGGAAGCAATCTTGGATGAAATTATTAGCTTTAGTAAAGAAAAGAATCTTCCTGCTGGTGAACTTAATTTTAATGTCGCTGCAAATTGTGAAGTTAGTTCGAGTCCATTGATATTTAGAGTGATTACAAAAATTTTGTTAAGTATTTTTATTGCTATAGATGAAGAAAAGATGTTAAATGATAGTTTTATGGAAAATTTCTTTATGGATAAGATACTAAATGAAGTTACTAAATTTCAAATTATGGAGAGGGAAAAAATAAGGGAATTGTTGCTTTGACAGGAATACGGGCAAAACCTACTCGCAATAGTGACGGCTGCCCGTAATGGGTAGAAATTTGTGCTATTGAGGGTAAGCCGCTTCTCTGGCTTTCCCTTTTTATAGTTCAAATATAACATATGTAAGAGTAGGATGCAAGATTTTTCCGCTATGCATGATGATTAATGGGAAATTTTGAAAATAATTTACACAAGATTATTTACAGCCTCTGAAACGGGGATATTTTCTGATGTGCAATAATGCTGATGTAATTCGTATATTTTTTGCCGCATTAGTTTTATTAGCTCCGCTGGTTCTAACACAGTGGCATTATTTCCAAACGGCAATATATAATCGGCAACCCATTCTAAAGCGGCATGGTTTATTTCCATGTCGATTATCCCGCCGCCTGTTGGAAATACTTTTAATCCGCTTGCAAGTAAACATTCACTTTCGCAGCGTTTGACACCTATATTCGTCAGTTGGATATTTATGCGGTAATCGTTTTTAACCTCTGTTTTTTCGAGATATTCCTGAATTGATGCAGGAATAGGGTATTTCCCTTTTGGATAGGGCTTTTCCTCTATGATTTCTTTGATACGGTCAACCCGGAATACTCTGATTTGGTTTGCTGTTGTACAATAGGCAGGGCAATACCAAAGTCCATTCATAGCATATAAGCCGATAGGTATAATTGTGCGTGTACTTTCGGAATACGTTGACGAATATCGTATTGTTGCGGCATGGCGGTTTGTGACGGCAAGAAACATTGATGTAAGCAACGGCGAATTACAATGTCTGTCCGGAATCCAAAATACAACCTTGTCTTGCATCTGAGCGATACTATTTTGCATATCTAATGGCAGACAATTCAAAAATTTTTTCAAGACGGATATGGTTTCTTGTTCAAACGGCAGGTCACGATAATATTGTAAGGCTTGACAGGCAAAGAAAATAGCTTTTGCTTCGCTTTCGGAAAAAGCAATAGGCGGTAAAATGCGTTCTTTCAGGATATGATACCCGCCCGCTGCCCCGACTTCGGAGTAAAGAGGGAAGCCTGCCTGCTCCAATTCCTGTAAGTCACGCAGAATGGTTCTTTTTGATACGGAAAATTCATTTGCCAATTCGCCTACTGTAAAATCCTTTTTTGCATTTATTGTTATCATCATTTCAATAAGCCGTTCTGCTTTTGACATTTTTGAACTCCTTTCCAAATGGTGACAGCTTTTGTCACTATTCTATGATAAACTATCTATGTTACCAATGCAATATGGCATTAAAACAAATCATGCACGCCCGAGTAGGTTATAAGTCCGCTTTCGGGAAGTGACGGACGGATTGCTATTGCCGGATAAATATAATATGATAATCCCGGTGAAGCCCATAAAATGTAAAGGAGAAAATCGTATGGAAAAATTGATGTACATGATGATGATTGAGAAAAGCAAGACCTATAATAAAATGACAAAACAGGTGGTGATGGAACACGTTGAGAACATAAGAAAGCTGGACGATGAAGGAAAGCTGGAAATCTGCGGTGTCTTTAAGGGCTATCCGGGAATGGCGGGTATGTATATCCTGAAAACGGAGAGCCGTGAAGAAGCAGAAGAAATTTGCGAATCAGAGCCGCTTGTTATGGGAGGATATGCAACCTACAAATTAGTTGGTTTACAGATTGCAAACCGGGAAAATAATTACTTGCTGTAATTGGGGTATGAAAAGCAGGAGTAAGATATTTCTTTCGTTTTCGGGCAGGCTGCAGAATAATGCCTCACAACTTAAATATCCGCCAAATCGAACCAGATATGGCGGATATTTTATAAACTTATTTTAGATATTTCACTTGTCTACTTGACAAGGGGCTGATCAGTATTTTCTATACGCTCTTACGCCGTATTACTTATTTTTCGTAATTGTGGTCATGTTATTTTACCGAACATGAACTTAATTAAAGTTTTTTATCACCATTGCCGAATAATTTTCGTACTGTTTAAATCCATAACGTTCATAAAATGGGATTGTCTTTGTGTCAGAAGGCATAATCTTTATATAAAGTATCTTGTCTAAATATGTCATTAAATGTTTCATCAGCATATCTCCAATATGCATTCCCTGATATTTGGGATCTACCAAAAGGTAATGAATAAATGCAACTGTTTCCCCGTCATCTAATTCTCGGACCAACCCAACCAGACATTCATTATCCCACGCAGAAATAACATGGGTTGAATTTCTCATGGCATTAACAAGTTTTTTGGGGTAATTACCTGATTCCCATTTTACGGACAGGAATAGCCGTTGTAATTCTTCTTCATTAAAAATTTTTGTATCTTTATATATAATTTCCACTTTATGCCTCCACAAATGATATTTTATACTTCTAAACCAAAATACCATAATCACAATAATATTTCTATCAAATTTTCATTAAAGTTTTTTTGTTTATAGCCAATCCGTCGGCGCCGGCCAGAGATAAAATTTTTCAGGCGAGTTATGTGGAGATCGGAAATTAAAACAGCCTGTTTAGTTTCTCATGTTCCGCGGCATTTTTTATCCGTATTGCAATATTCCGGACGGCACCGGAGAAATAGGTTTCCGCTTCGGTATCATTTTCATGGTGCATCCGCATAAAAATGTTTATACCGGCGTTTATCTGTCTGTAAATATCGGGCAGAGAAAATTCCTGAAAGGCATTTCGTATCCTGAGATAATCCTCTGTTTCAAAAGTTTGCTCCGTCAGAGGCTTTTTTGAAAGGATATGCCCGGCAAAGGCAGTGAGGATGGTCTCACAGATATTGTCTGCGGCGTCCTGATATTCGCTGTTGTGATGGGAGAGAAGCCCTGTGATGTCCTCCTCCGGGAAACGTACTAAAAAGGACTGCTCTTGCCGGATGCACAGAATAAATTCATAGATTCTGTCGATGCCGGTAAGGGCGGAGAGATCCTTTAAAACGGGGTAGTCCAGTGTCAGGATCGTGTCCTGGGGATGGAACTTCATATCGTACCATTTGAAAAACCCGGGCAGTCCCAGGATGAAAGTGTCATGCAGGCAGCGGGAGCCATAACAGGCAAAGTCCGGCAGCATTTCGTTGTAGAGGGAAAGCGCTTTTCGGACTTTTTCTTCTACATATCCGGCACCGGTCTTATATAACAGCTCTGCGGATATAGTTCCGGCACCGGCGGCGGGATAGAGGCCGTCGGAATTTTGGGGAGCGGCTTCGCGGATACAGTAGAGGACGGCGCCCATAAGCTGATTTGCTTTTTCGTGGGTGATTTTTTGGTGAGGCTGTTTATTGCCAGCAGAGTTCTTTCAAAGTTTCCAGATACAGATCATAGTCCCAGCGTGTTACTTCGTCAAATCGGGCATATTCTCCGCGGCCGCCGGAGGCTTTATAGCCGTCATATCCGGCACGGACCGCCTGGGAGAAATTGGCAAGACAGGTGCTCTCGAGATACTCCGTATCGCCAAAACAGATGTCTTCAAACTGTTCCTTCATAAAGTGCAGGAGTTCATCGTCGGTTATCTCATCCAGCATTTCATTTTTGTACAGATAAAAAATATCCTGCAGCCGGATAATCGTTTCAACGTAGTTATCCTGGTTGATGTAGGCAGAATCACAGAATTCGTAAATGATCTTCGGGGTAATGCCCGCACCGAATGCTACCCGCTTTTGTTCTCTCAGGGCGTTTCCGTGTTCTTTCAGAATCAGTTCCGCCTCCTGTCTGTTTAAGGTGAGACCGAATTGCGTGGTAATCCGGGTTGTTTCAAGAACTTTGCCAAGCTGAGCCTGCTGTTGCAGCAGAGTGATCCAATCGTTGTTCATACTGATTCCTCCTCCTGTTGATAGATGGCAGATGTGAATGGGTGATTTTGGGTGAATGGTAACAGACTGTTACTATAACATGGGGATGTGTGCTTACCAGTCTTTTATTTCGGGAAAAATTATGATATAATATGAACAAAAGAAAGAATCTGTTGTGATCATGTCTTCGTTTGATTTTGGAAGTAATCTGTTAAGTTCTGGTTGGATGTAAATGATTGCTCTGTGTGATTCCCTGAAAAGAAAGGTATTATAGTACAAAATGGGACAAAGAAGGCAAGGAACTGTTTGCGGTCAGATTTTGTTTTTTTGATGGATAACAAGGATGCGGGAAAAAGGGAAACGGAATGAGTATACGGATGATAGGAACGGATCACAGCCTTGCGGGGGTGGAGATCAGGGAGAAATTTTCATTCACCGGCAGGCAGGCGGAGGCGCTTATGGAGGAGTGGAAGGCACGGGAAGGGGTATACGGGATTGCGCTGCTATCCACCTGCAACCGCATGGAGATCTATATAAACACAGAGGAGGAGAAGGTGGATTATTGCGGCCTTTTGTGTGAAAACAGGGGACTGCAAAAGGGAGAGTACGGTGCTTATTTGCGGGAAAGAAGCGGGCGGGATGCGGTGCGGCATCTGTTTGGGATGACGGCGGGGCTGTATTCCCTGATCCTGGGGGAGGACCAGATTCTGACGCAGGTGAAGGAAGCGCTGTCTTTTGCCAGGGAAAAATATGCGGCTGATAAGGTGCTGGAGGTGCTGTTTCGGCAGGCGGTCACCACGGCGAAGGAGATTAAGACAAAAATACATCCGGTGCGGCGGAATCTCTCCGCGGCAGGGGAGGCGGTTAAGAAGCTGAAAAGACAGGGAGAGGTTTTTGCAGGGCGGAAATGTCTTGTGATCGGGAACGGCGTGATGGGGAGGCTGACAGCCCAGACTCTGCTTGAGGAAGGGGCGGAGGTTACGGTAACGGTTCGTCAGTACCACAGAGGAATCGTGGATATCCCGGCGGGCGCCGCACGCATAGATTACGGGGAACGCTATAAGATATTGCCGGAATGCGATTATGTATTTTCCGCTACAGCCAGCCCGAACCTGACGCTGACCAGGGAAAGGCTGGAGATGTGCATGGGAAACAGGAAGCAGATATTTGTGGATCTGGCGGTGCCGCGGGATATAGAGGAGGCGGTGGGGGAACTTTCGTTTGTCACGTTATATGATGTGGATGATTTTGTACCGGATATATCGCCGGAGATGAAACGGGATCTGGAAGAGGCTGACCGCCTGATAGAAGAAGGGGTGGAAGCGTTTTGGAGCAGGTATGAATGCCGGGAGCTGATTCCGGCGGTAAAAGGGATCTGTGATCTGGCGGCGGCGGATCTCTGCGGGAGGCTGGAAAAGCCCTTCAGGAAGAGGGAGACGGTGCATTCGGCGGAGCTGCTTCCTGTGGTGGAGGAGAGTGCCGGCAAGGTAGTGGCACGGCTTTTGTATGCGCTCAGGGATGAGTTGGATGCGGAGCATTTTCGGGAGTGTGTGGAGATTTTGGAGAGAAGGTTTAGATAAAAAGCTCCGATGGGGATGGCAGGTCGTTTGGAGATGAAAACAGAAATAATCAGCGGGGTGAGGGCATGAAAAAAGTGATCATAGGAAGCCGGGAGAGTATGCTGGCGGTGGCGCAGACGAGGATTTTGCAGGAGTATATTGAAAAAAATTGTCCGGGTATCTCGGTAGAAATCCTGACCATGAAGACCACCGGCGACAAAATACTGGAAAAAAGGCTGGATGAGATCGGCGGAAAGGGACTATTTGTGAAGGAACTGGATCGGGCGCTTTTGGAAAACAGAAGCCAGCTTTCCGTGCATTCTCTGAAGGATATGCCGATGGAGACGGATGAGGCGCTGCCGATCCTTGGGTTTTCCGGACGGGAAGATCCAAGGGATGTGCTGGTGCTGCCGGCGGGAAGGACGGAGCCTGATCCGGCACTGCCCATCGGTACTTCCAGCCTGCGGAGGGAATTGCAGTTAAAGAAATTATATCCGGGAATAAAGACGGAGGTGATCAGGGGGAATGTGAACAGCCGCCTTAAGAAGCTGGATGAGGGAAAGTACGGCGCGCTGGTGCTGGCGGCGGCGGGACTAAAGCGTCTTGGGCTTTCGGATCGGATCTCGAGATATTTTTCCGTGGAAGAAATGCTGCCCGCGGCGGGGCAGGGGATTTTGGCGGTGCAGGGCAGAAGAGATATGGATTATAAGGTTCTGGCAGGCTTTTTTGACGAAGAGGCGCGGGATGCGGCGTTGGCGGAGCGGGCGTTTGTGAGGGCCCTTGGCGGCGGCTGCTTTTCACCGGCGGCGGCTTATGCGGTATGCGAAGGGGAGGAGTTGGTGCTGACAGGGCTTTATGCGGGGGAAAACAGGGGAAGCTGCGCAAAAAGAGGGGGGAAGGCAGGAACTTTGGCTGTTTGGTATCAGGGCAAAGAGCCGGGTTACATATTGGATTCTATTCGGGGGAAGAGGATAGACGGAGAGAGGCTTGGAGCGGAACTGGCGGAGAGAATGAGGCGGGAAGCTTCGGATAAGTGAGAGGCGTATGGATGGCTTTGCCGGAAAGGGTGATGTCAGTGATGATGTCGGAAAAGGAAAAACGGAAAATAACAGGAAAAGTCTGGCTGGTGGGGGCAGGTCCGGGGGCGCCTGATCTGTTGACGATAAAAGCAAAGAGAGTGATAGAGCAGGCGGATACGGTGGTTTATGATGCACTGGTGGGGGAATCTGTGATCAACCTTATTCCGAAGGCGGCGGAAAAGATCTATGTTGGCAAGCGGGCGGGGAACCATACGATGCCTCAGGAAGAGATCGGCCGGCTTTTGATTTCTCTGGCGCAGCAGGGGAAGAGGGTTGTGCGGCTGAAGGGCGGAGATCCCTTTTTATTCGGACGGGGCGGAGAGGAACTGGAACTGCTGGAGCAAAAGGGGATTTTCTTTGAGGTGGTGCCCGGGGTGACTTCGGCGTTGGCGGTGCCCGCTTACTTTGGTATTCCCGTGACGCATCGGGGGCTGGCGTCATCGGTCCATATAGTGACAGGACACCGCAAAAAGGGAGAACCGCCTGGTATCAATTTCCGGGCTTTGAGGGAGGCAGGGGGGACACTGGTGTTTCTGATGGGAGTATCGGTGCTGCATGATATTATAAACGGCCTGCTGGAGGCGGGGATGGAGCCGGAAATGCCGGCGGCAGTTCTGCAAAGAGGAACCAGCGGCAGACAGAAAAAGATCAGCGGAACGCTTGCCACCCTGGAAAGAGAAGTGAACAGGCAGGGGGTTTCCACACCCGCGGTGATCGTAGTGGGGGAGGTTGTCTCTCTGGGCGGGAGGTTTGCCTGGTTTGAAAAATTGCCTTTGTTCGGGAAGAGCTTTCTTGTGACAAGGCCGGGAGAAAAGAGCAGGGAGTTTGCGGAGAGGCTGCGGGAACTCGGAGCGGAAGTTGGGGAGGCGCCTGCAATTAAAACGGAAGGAATCCATCCGAATCAGGCGCTGCGCAGGGAGGTGCTGAGGCTGGCTGAGTACCGTTATCTTGTATTTACGTCTCCGGCGGGGGTGGCGGAGTTTATGTGGGAGTTGCCGGACATGGGGAAGGATGTGCGGCAGCTTGGCGGGATTCTGGTTGCGGCGATCGGCAGCGGCACGGCGAAGGCGTTGCGGCAGTATGGCATTGTGGCGGATCTGGTGCCGGAAGTTTACAGCGGGAAGGCGCTGGGGGCGTTGCTGGCGGAGCACTGCGCAGAGGGGGACAGGGTGCTGCTGGCGCGTTCCGATATCGGGAATCCGGAGTTGATAACGGAACTTCGGAAGGAGAAAGATATCAAGGTGACGGATGTGGCGGTCTATCGGACGATCATAGGGGAGATAGACGGCGCGGAGGAGAATGCGCCGGGTTCATACGGGCAGACAGCAGAGGCGGCATATGGAGCAGACGGTGTATTTTTTACCAGTGCTTCTACGGTTCGGGGCTTTACATCGATGTACGGCGGGATGGATTTTTCAAAAGTACAGGCGCTGTGTATCGGGGAGATGACAGCCCGGGAAGCGGAAAAATACGGGATGCAGGTGCGTATCGCGAAAAGGGCGGATATGGAGAGTCTGGTGGAACTTGCGGTGGAAGGTACGGCGATGGCGCCTTGAAAATGCAGGACGAAAAGAATCATAAAGCATTCGGACAGAAAGTTAATATAAAACAAAAGAATAAATACGGGAAAGACAGGAGTGTACATATGAATATCTCAAAACGTCCCCGCAGGCTGCGAAGCGGCAGTCTGCTTCGGAAAATGGTAAGAGAAACCCGTGTGGATGTATCTTCACTGGTATATCCGCTTTTTGTGGTAGAGGGAGAGGGAAAGAAGGAGGAGATTGGGGCTATGCCGGGGCAATACCGCTACTGCGTGGACAGGCTTTCGGAGGTGCTGGAGGAACTGCAGCAGGCGGGCGTTTCGGCGGTGATGTTTTTCGGTATTCCCGATCATAAGGATGAGGTTGGGAGCGGCGCCTATGATCCGGACGGTATCGTGCAGAGGGCGCTTCGTTATACAAAGGAACACTATCCGGATATCTACCGTATTGCGGACCTTTGTATGTGTGAGTATACGTCCCATGGACACTGCGGCATTCTCTGCGGAGAGAATGTGGACAACGATAAGACGTTGGAATATCTGGAAAGGATAGCGGTTTCCCAGGCGCAGGCAGGTGCGGATATGGTTGCGCCTTCCGATATGATGGACGGCAGGGTGGCGGCGATCAGGGCAGCGCTGGATCAAAATGGCTTTACGCAGACGCCAATTATGGCGTATTCCGCAAAGTTTGCCTCTTCTTTTTATGGTCCTTTCCGGGAGGCGGCAGGTTCCGCTCCGGCTTTTGGAGATCGTAAAAGCTACCAGATGGATTATCATAACAGGCTGGAGGCGTTGAAAGAGGTGCAGGCGGATATCGAGGAGGGCGCCGATATCGTAATGGTGAAACCGGCGCTCGCTTACGGGGATCTGATCCGGGAAGTCAGAAATATGGTGCAGGTACCGGTGGCGGCGTACAGCGTCAGCGGAGAGTATGCGATGGTAAAGATGGCCGCGGCGGCGGGAGCCGTCGATCAGGAAAACATCATGTGCGAGATGGCGGCGAGTGCCTACAGGGCGGGGGCTGATATTTACATCACCTATTTCGCGAAGGAACTGGCGCGCTGCATGAAGGACGGAAAGATCGGTTGATATAATGTGCGCGGCGTCACATGGGATATATAAAAAGTACTCCCTTTTTGGAATTGTGTACTCACAGTAATTCAGGAAATCAATATGCGTTAATGGGGCAGACAATTTTTATATAATATGTAAATCGGTTTTTTGAGGTGTTACCATGATTTTGCAGAATGAAATATGTCACATTGAAATCAATATTGATGAAACTTATACCGTTGATTCCGCGGATAATCGCTACTATGATGTAACACTGAATCCAGGAGATTATGGGCGCAGCGATTTCTCAAAAACACTGGCAATTCATATTGATTTATATTCAGAGGAATATCAGATAGCGTTGGTTGGGGCGTACTATTCCTATGATTCGGACTGCGCCATCCTGGAAAATGATATCCTTACAATTCTGCAGGATGACATGATAACCCAGATAAAGGTTACCAATGCTGCGATTGTTCGCCATGTCTTGCTTGACTGTTTTGGTTGTAACTTTGCAATTTATAAAATCAATAAGGGGTATATTATACACGGCGAAATTGAAATAATCATGCTGAATGCTGATTTGGAAAAACAATGGTCATTTTCCGGAAGGGATATATTTGTTTCTATTTCAAACAGGGAGCCGATTACCATACGCGAAAAGTCAATTTGCCTGTATGACTTTGAGGACAACTACTATGAAATAGATTTTGACGGAAAGCAAATCATATAATATGATACCTAAGGCTTTATACGACAGGAACACTTTTTTCCAAGAGGAGAAAAAGTAAAACAGGGAAACAAAATAAGAATAGAAAACAGGCGGACTGGAAGAGAGATACGAGATGACAAATTCTGAGAAAATATTTGCGGAAGCGGTAAATTACATACCCGGCGGCGTGAACTCCCCGGTGCGGGCTTTCGGCTCCATCGGTTCTACGCCGAGAATGATAAAGCGGGCGGAGGGATCTAAACTCTATGATGAGGACGGCAGGGAATATATTGATTTTGTCTGCTCCTGGGGGCCGATGATCTTAGGGCACAATCATCCGAAGGTGAGAGAGGCGGTGCAGGAAGCCTGTGAACGGGGACTCAGTTTCGGGGCGGCAACTAAAATAGAAGTGGAGATGGCGAAACTGATCTGTGAGAGCGTCCCTTCCATAGAAATGATCAGGATGGTAAATTCCGGGACGGAGGCAGTGATGAGTGCCATTCGTCTGGCGAGGGGATATACAAAGCGGGATAAAATTGTCAAGTTTGCGGGCTGTTATCACGGGCACAGTGACTCGCTTTTAATTCAGGCGGGTTCCGGTGCGCTGACGGCAGGCATCCCGGACAGCGCCGGAGTGCCGGAAGGGTGCACGAAAGATACGCTTTCGGCGGTTTACAATGATCTGTCCTCGGTGGAGGAATTATTTGGGCAGTTTCCGGAAGAGATTGCCTGTGTGGTGGTGGAACCGGTGGCGGCAAATATGGGCGTGGTGGTGCCGAAGGAAGGGTTTTTAAAAGGACTTCGCAGTCTCTGCGACAGATACGGGGCGCTGCTTCTTTTCGATGAAGTGATCACGGGATTTCGACTGTGTTTCGGCGGGGCGCAGGAGTATTTCGGCGTGAAGGCTGATCTGGCAGCCTACGGAAAGATCATCGGGGCGGGAATGCCGGTGGGCGCATACGGCGGCAAAAGGGAGATCATGGAACTGGTAGCGCCGCTTGGTCCTGTCTATCAGGCGGGGACGCTGAGCGGAAATCCGGTGGCGATGGCGGCGGGTTATACGCAGCTTTCCATATTAAAAGAGCATCCGGAATATTATGACGCGCTGCATAAAAAGGCGGATGATTTCTTCGGCAGGATGAAAGAGATCGTGAAAGAGGCGGGAGCGCCCTGTCAGGTGAACCATATCGCTTCTCTGGGCTGTCTGTTTTTTACCCAGGAGCCGGTGACGGATTACCGGAGCGCAAAGACATCCGACACAAAGGCATATGCGGCATACTGCAATGTGATGTTGGAAAAGGGAATTTATCCGGCGCCGGCGCAGTTTGAGGCGATGTTTT
Organism: Lachnospiraceae bacterium; assembly: GCA_022799355.1. Taxonomy (GTDB): domain Bacteria; phylum Bacillota; class Clostridia; order Lachnospirales; family Lachnospiraceae; genus 1XD8-76. Next base: position 12,442 of record JAAWOG010000074.1, read on the forward strand.
TATCAATGGCGCACACGAAAGAGGAGCTGGAAAAAACGTTGGAGGGTATTCGCAGTTTTTTTAAGTTCAGTGCATAAAAAATTCATTGTCGCCCTTGTCGGTCTGATCTGTCAGAACTTCAGGGGAAGAAATTAGCCGCCAACTACCACGAATAGTTGACGGCTGACCTTGCAAAAGGTTGATGTTTTAATGTTCGGGGTAAGCCGCTTCTCTGGCTTTCTCTTTTTAAATATAACGTGCGGAGCGATAAGATTTAAGACGTTCTTAGGAATTGTGTGTTTTTTGGAGACTTATTATGAAAATGGTGAAAAAGACAGTTATAGCAGTACAGATTATTTTAATATCGATATTAGTCTTCGCGTGCGGCAGTACAGGGAGTACGGAGACGCCGGAAAAGGTGGAGGAGAATATGGGTGAAACAGAGGAATCTTCAGAAAACATGGAGGAAGCGACGGAAGTGGCGGAAGAGGAAATAGAGGATGAGTATGCTGACCTGCCGGAGGGTATGTATATTCCGAACCCGGAAGATGCACAGCTTCCGGAACTGACGCATTTCGATTATAAATATTATATGGAACCGGCAAGAGTTTATACGGAAAAGGAAATGGAAGTATTGCAGGAGAAGCTGGATAATGATTTTGAGGAAATGTGCGTAACAAGTTGGAATGTTTCAGAGTATATGGAACTTATTTTTCATGTTATTGCAGATGAAGAATATCACTTTGTGATAGGAAAAGCTTATAAACAAAAAAATAGTAATCTGTATATCGGGAATTTATTATCTTATCAGGATACTGTTATCGGAAAATTTATCGTATCATATCAAGGAGATGAGTTGGTGGTATCTATTCAGTATTACGATCAGGGGAGGGATCGCGAAATCGGGGCATTTCTTAAAGAAGGCGTTCATTATTATGAGCAGTATACTATTCCACTTGTGGAGAAGGCTATTGAAAAAGCCGGGAAGCCTGTAGTGGCAGAAGATTATAGTTCGTACAGTGGAAAATGGTTTGAGAACTATTTGAGTTTTGATTCCGGATTTGAGGATTCCTACATGGAACTGCATATTTCTCCGGCTGGTGAAATATCAGGAGTTTTAAGCCATTACGAGGGGGAGGAAGATGATTGCGCATATGCTGAATTTTCGGGCACTATTGTGGATGGTATAGGTTCAGCCGAGTATGCGGAGGATGGTTACGGACATTCAGGAAGTCTTACTTTTACATTTTGTGAGAATGGAATAATCCTGTATGTAAATGAATACGGGGAACCGGGTTTTTATGGATTTAATACAGGAAATAATTATTACTTTCGTGAATAGAAAACCGCAGGAGCCAATTCGGCATCCTGCGGTTTTCCGTGTAATTAACGGAAGAATTTATTGCTGAGACCAAAATCATTGTCAAGATCGACAGGATTGTCGGGATCGTATACAATTCCAGTTCCGTTTGCGATTGCTTCCCGTCGGGGCTTAGATGATTCCGCACCATAGCGGGCCATGATTTTCAGTTTCTCCTGTTCGGGCATATCGGGAGTGAATTGAGCTTTGATTTCAGTAGCTTTGTCCCCAAATCCCCATATATTTACTGCTACATCAAAAGCCATAGCGACACCGCGGTATGTCTTTAACTCATAACTTTCGCAGATCGTATTGATGGCGCGGTTTAAATAAATATCAACAAGATATTTCCGCTGTAATTCTTGGCATACGGGATGTTGACCTAGTTGCACAAAATGGTCTTTCCATGGTGGATTTAAGGTGGTATTGCCATCTGAGCTGATACTATCAGCCCAGGCAACCATGGAATCCTTGGAACCCTGCAGGACTTCTTTTAGTTTGTCATAATCATTACCAAAAATTTCGCTCATGTCATCGGAAGCATTTTTAATCATATCATTCAGGATCGGCTGAAGCGTTTCCTGGCCAAAGTTAAACTGAATGAGGCCGAAAGACATACCGGCACCGTCATAGTTGCCGGCGAGTGCGGAGTAAGCTTCCGGATTGTCAGGGGTATAGCCGGTTTCAAATTTGACTGTGATGGCAACGGCGATCCTGATGGCTTCTTCTAGTTTCGCATTATCATAGGGACTAAGCGGATTATAAGGAGATATTTCCGTTTCCCCCAGATATGAACCGGATACAGCGTCTTTATCGATATCGACATAATCTGCATCCCCTTTATTACCGAACGCATCTCCGGCGTACTGGTCGAATGCCCACAGTTTTGGGAGCGGATAGCCGAGGTTGCCGCTGTAGGCAGTGGACATATCACTCACAAAGCAGGCGGATGCATATCCGGCGTCACAAACCTGAATGCATGTGTTTCTGGGACCGTAGATGCCCATAATATAGTTTCTGCGTTTGTTTGCATCGAAAGCTTCTTTTACTTTTTTATAATAGGGAAGCAGAATGCTTTTGACCTGATAGTCATAGGCATCCACATCAGAGGCAAAGAAGATGATGGTTTTTTCCTTAAAACCCAATTTCAAGGCTGCTTCGACCGCCTCTTTGCCCTCCTCAAGTCCCTGCGTCTCTGTAAAATACTCTATGGTATTTGAAGCGTGCACTCCGCCGGTACGCTGGAAGATAGGGAAAAGGCAATTCTTGTTTTCCTCATTTTCAACATTTGCGTTAGCGCCCAGAATCCGTTCGATCTCATCCACGCTCATCGCATATTTCCCGGTCAGGTAGCGTCCAAATATGCGGTAGTTTTTTGATTTTAAAATTGCCAACCGATTTGCGGTGAGAACCTTCGATGTGTCGCATGCCTGAGTGCCCCGGCTCGTATCGCCTTTGATGGTAAGAAGGGATGCCCATGTCATCGGATCTACTACACCGTATTTCGCTACCGGCAGACTGGCAAAAGTCTGAAAACTGCGGACATCTTCGGTTGTGTCAGCACCAAAAGTTCCGGAAAATGAAGCGACATCTATTCCGTTCAGGTAGAGTGCATATTTCATGATTTTTATATATCCCTGCCGGGTATCTCCCGCAGAAAGGGTGGGGCACTTTTTCTGTGTGGCAGGTCCAAAAAGGCCGTCAGCGGAACCGACAGCCAGTCCTTGCTCCGCCTGAAGAGCATAGATAAGCCCTTTGGCGAGCTGCCTGCCGGGACGTCCAGCCGTATTTTTGCCGAAAATCCCGTCGGGGTTACTGTCTCCTTCCTCAATCTGCAGTGCGATGATCAGTGCCTTTATCGTGCCTGCGTCAATAATTCCGTCGTCGGTGATCGTACTATACCCTTTTTTTCCATTATAAGTGTCATTGAGCCATGTTTGTGCTCTTTTTACAGCTTCATCCATTTTAAAGCCTCCTGTATTTTTTGATAATCGATTATCTATTTTAAAAGGAGAGGCTTTTTAGATAATTGTAAACTAATATGGAAAATATTGTGCACTGTATTTCAATCCATATGAAAGGGTATTCAGAACGAGATTGCAGGGTTTGAATGACAGAGAGCAGTCGAATCCGACAACACGGAAGGAGCACTGGAAAAAACGTTGGATGGTATCCGCAGTCTTTTTCATTTCTGTGTATAAAAAAGTTGTGGAAAAGGAAGGGGACATGTTATAATTTTCCTATCTACTAAAGGAAAATTCAGATTGGAATATTCATTGTTGCCCTTGTTGGTTTGATTATTCAGATCTTCAGGGGAAGAAAATAGCCACTACTGTATGTTTTTGGAGGTTTATAATGAGTTTCAAGAAGCTTGGGAAAGCAGTGATTCTGATAGTTTTGTTGCTTGCGATGCTGGTCGGCTGTTCAAAAGAGAAACAGACGGATGAGCAGGATCAGAATGAAGAACCCGGAAAAGTAACAGTAGAACTTTTGGAATATCCGGAAATAGTTAATGAGATGCAAACGGAAGTATCTTCAGGAACGCTCTGTCGGTATGAGATCATAGATGGAAGCCTGTACGGCGGGGGGGATAATACAAAAGGGCAGTTGGGGACTGGAAAAACTGATCCGACAGAAGTTTACTACAAAGAGCCTGTATTGATCGCAGAAAATGTTATTCACGTAGATGCATATAACAGTACTGTGATATTTATTACTGATAAAAAGGAACTGTACGGTTTGGGAGAAAGTATATGGGGGCAGTTGGGAACACCTATAGATGAAAGCAGGAGAGACGGTCAAATCTGTATTGTCACAGAGCCGCGTTTTATAGCTGATCATGTGGTTTATGCGGAATTGGGCAGTGAATCTGCAGCGTTTTTAAAAGAAGACGGCAGCCTGTATATGCTGGGGCGGATCCTTCATCTCCACCACACCGATGGAACCCAACACCCTCACCTCGGCCACCTGCGGAAGGAGAGCCGCAGGAGCGAGAGATTCGCGCATCACCTC
>JAAWOG010000075.1 GCA_022799355.1 Lachnospiraceae bacterium
GGGCTTATTAAAGTTACCCTTTTTTACTTCAACTACTTGAAAAAATCTTTTTCAACATTTTTCATTTTACCTATTGACATTTCTTAGCTGGACTTTCATAAAAAAACGCCTGAAAAGGCGGCGGTATGTATAGTATTTTTTAAATTAGGATCGTATATTCTGAAAACACAGGAAGTTTTGTTTCACCCGTTTATATTTCTATATTATTTATTTGTAATTTCTATTCTGGAAAATGTGAATGTCGCTAAGCCGGCAACACCGGTCCGGTAGCATGTGCATTGAATTTGTATAAATACAGTTTGCCCATTTAATGAGGACAAACTGATTGTGCCGGAATAACTACTCTGTTGTAAAAGAACGGAACCGCCTGAATTAACTACCTGAATAAGAGGAGTGGCATCTGAAGCATTGGTTCCGGTCAATGTAAAACTGAAATTTAATTTTGACTTAGTATCAACTCTTACTCCTTTATTCCATTTTCTGCCTATTGTATTGGTCCTGGAATATGTACCATTATTAAAATTATAGCTAAATCCATTAGTACCATTGTTGGCTATTGTGACATCTCCGCCAGAATGTGTAACTATATTGGTATATGGATACAACAGAAGATTCTCTGAAAATGGAGCAACTAATGAACCACCATTAATGGCATTGGTCACTCTGGTATCAAGAGCGCTGATGTGGTTGGTATTTTCCTGTATAAGACGCTCAATGTTTACAAGTTTACTATTTAATTGAGTAAGCGCCATCATATCGGCGGCATAACCTGTCTCTGTTGTATTCAGGTCAGCAGTGATACCTCTTATAGCCCCAAGCTTTGTCTCGGCATTTTCGCCATCGTCAAATTCAATATCCGATGCCTTTGACCAGAAAGATATTTTCTGCCATAATTGATTTGAAACATCGATACATTTTCTGAAGCTTCTTCCGGTTACAATTTGTAAGTCAGATGCCATGCGGTCTCCTTTCATTGAAAAATCCACCCGGTAAGGTGGCGGAATTATTAGTATATTTAATCAGGTGTTGTAAAAGAACCATTCTTTCTCTGTTTCGGAAAATCCATGGGAGAGCGCTGTTTCATAAGCGGACAGCCCATCTTCTCCCTCTGGTATTTGTGATACAGCTTGCTCAATAAGCAGTTGCATTTTCGTTCAGCATTGGCTGGAGCGTGGGAAGATATGGCATGGGTATCTGTATTCTATGTCAGAAAACCGTCATCGCCACAGTTTCCAGCAAACCTGCAGCCGCGCCGCCGATGATCAGCCACAATAGTTTTTCGGCGATGCCGTCCACCTTTTTCTTTGTTTCATTTGCCGGTCTGTTTTCGAGGACGGTTACTTTGTCGTTGAGCCTGTCCTGACCGGATTTTACCTCTTTGACGTCCTCCTTTATGTATGCCATGTCAGTGGCGATGGATTTCACGGAAGAGGTCAGTTCGTAAAGGGCATCCTGTTTTTCGCGCAGTTCACGAAGTTCTTTATCGTGGCGCGCAAGATGCTGTTCATTTGATTGACTGCGGCTGTCTGTTTCCTGAATGTGGACAGCCAGTTTTGTATAATTTTCATCCATTTTTATCAATTCCTTTCCGGGGTTTTACCTGTTGCATTTATCCTGTTTGCGCTTTATCTGCGAAAGGGAGGCTTCTAAGAGGATGCGGATCTGGTCTCTGGTGATGATTTCCTTTTTGGCGTTAAACATCCTGTCGATAAACTGAATGACATATTCCCGTTTTTCCGTGCCGGAGTGCGGCGCATCGAAAAGGACTTCGGCGGCTTCAACGGCTTTGGCAATCCATTTTGTGATCTCGTCCATCCGGGCGGCGGAGAGTTTTGTTCTGATATAGGGGATGATAAAGCCGGTAAATATGGCGCCTGTTACGGGAATGAGCAGGGTGATGATATCAAATATCTGATCGTTCATAAGTTTTCTCCTTCGATTTTAAATTGTATAAAGTTAGCATGAGGCAAATAAGTATTACAATGATTTTTGTATACAGGGTTATACACATTTCCTGTTTTCCTGATACCCGTGTATCACATAATGGGTATAATACAGGAAAAGATCGCTCCCAAAGACGGCGCTTAAGTCGGCGTTGTGGTTTTTATATTGATTGACATCAAAACTGTCACAGGCGCTGCGCCCTTCTTTCATGCCGAAAGAGGTAAAATGCTGAAACAGGCGCGTCGCGTCCGTACCAAAGGCCTTTTTGAGATCGGGATATTTATTGCTGTAGTATATTGGATCGAATACTCTTTTATAGTCGATGCCGTGGTAGACATAGCCTGCGGCGGAGGAACTTAAGGAGTCGGAAGAGGCGGAAATTTTCTGCTTTACAGCATTCCATTTGCGGGAATCCACATAGTATGCGGGACATTTTTTGCCGGTGATATCAAAATGCCGGATTACATTGGCAATAGGAATATTATATTTTTTCATCAGTTCTCCGGTGAGCCGTATGGCATTTTCCAGCGTCCGTGGAGATACGTCATATATTCCGTTTCTGATGGTATCGCACAGTTCTATGTTGAGAGTATTGCTGTTTACAGCGATTTTATAGAGCATTGCGCCGCCGGTTTTTTTGTAATCGGCGTATCTGCTGCCGCCGACGGACCATGCGGTGTAAGTATCGGGAACGGATATGGTGACAGAATCATCGTCCACAAAGTAGTGGGCGGATGCTTTCCGGTTCGGAGATTTAAAAAAACGGGCATTGGATTCATCGGTGTCGCCGTCGTTTGCGGTATAGTGCCATACGATATATTTGATCCGGGACGGGCTTCGGTAGGAGCCGTAGTTTGATCTGTGGGCATAATCTGTTTTTATGGTATAAGGCATTTGTCTGACCTCCTTCATATCTGGTTTACTTTGGTATCAATACTCCTGGTGATCTCAGGCTGGCAACGCAGCGCGTCAGTACCTCACATATATATTCCAGTTCTTCTTTTGTCTCCGCGCCGCTGAAACTGAAACGTATACAACTGTGTATATCCTCCTTCTTCATGCCGATGGCAAAAAGGGCGGAGGAAGGGGAGAGGCTTTTGCTGATACATGCCGATCCGGTGGAAACCTGAATGCCGTTCAGATCAAGCAGGATCATCAGAGATTCGCCCTCAATGCCACGAAAGCACATATAAAGGTTGCAGGGCAGCCTGCGTGCGGATTCGACGGGGGCGCCCACCGGGTAACTGTCGGGAATATATTTCATGATATGTCCGTATACATGATCCCTGCCGGCGGAGGAGATGGAGGCGTAGCTGTAGTCACGGAGGGCTTTCCCGAGGGAAGCTATGGCGAGCACATTTTCCGTGCCGCCGACCAGCCCCCTTTCCTGACTGCCATATATCAGCGGTCTCAGAGTGATGTTTTTCTGTTTCCATAAAACGCCGCATCCTTTCAGGGCGCGGAGTTTATGCCCGCTGAAGGTGAGGATGTCCACATGGTCTTTCCATGCTTTAACGGAAATAGGGAGGGAGGGGATATAGCCGGTTGCGTCAACGGCGAGGATACCGTGATATCTGTGGACGAGGGAGCCGATGGCGGGAATATCGTTGATCGTGCCGATCTCGGAGTTTGCGGCTTCGATGCAGACAAGGGGTTTTACGTCTTTATGGTATTTATCGTGCTGGGCGAGACGGTATTCCAGATGGGAGAGATCTGCGGCGCCCTCCGGGGTTACGTGTAAGAGTTCGTGGTCCGGGCAGGATGCGCAGGCTTCCAGCATGGACTTATGTGAGGTTGGCGTGCAGAACACTTTGAACTTGTTTACCGGCGGGTTTTCCGATGTGATGCCCTTGATGGCAAGGGTGTTGGCGGCTGAACCGGAGGGTGTAAAAAATATATCGTCAGGATCGGCATGAATAAATTCCGCTGCCAGACACCGCGCTTCCGATACGATTTTTGCCGTTTTTGCGCCGGCTGAATGGAGAGAGGAGGGATTCCCGCAGAGATCTAAAAGGGAGGAGAGATATCCTTTCATGGAAGCCGATAAAGGGGTTGCGGCAGCATTGTCAAGATAGACATTCATGGCGCCATGATCTCCTTTACCACAGCTTCGATATGCTCCTGCATCACAGAAGGCAGTATGCAGCTCTCCAGCATCCGCCGTGCGCTCTCCCTTGTAATAAAACCGGCTGTATAGTCGTGTAAAATCATATATATTTTATAGCATTCCGCTGAATCCGTGATCGTCCGCCAGGACTTTATTGTTTTTCTGTTTCTGCACGCTGCGCACACACGATACCCCGCCCCGCAGACCGCACAGACCGCATTTTTATATTCAGACATATAGTATTCTCCTTATCCGATCATAAAGTAAAGTTTTGCCGGAGCCGATACGAGGCCGGGACGGAGAGTGTAATCTCCCTCCCGGCGTCCGGTTATCTGTTCATCTATCCTTTAATCTTTGTAGACAAACACCTCACAAAGCTTCCCGGTTTCATCACAGTAAGGCTTCTGAAGCTTGTAGGTAACGGCATGTCCGCCATCCGGCGTCAGGCTGACATCCACGCTGGAGATGTCGATGTGCGCCCTGGGGAAGGTGATCACGCCGACATACTTGATATTGCTGTCGCATTTATTGCGGAAGTAGCAGTGCACGTGCAGTGTTCTGACAAGCGGCAGGGAGTCCGTGGTCTTTGCCAGGCTGAGAGCCTCCGTCATCTCTGCTTCGTAATCAACGATCACTCTGCCGGTCGTGCCGTCGCTGAAGGTCAACGTTTTTGTCTCCGCGTCGATCGCGAATTTGCCTGCCGCTGCGGCAGCGGATACTTCGAGTGTTTCACCGAATTCGTTTTCTTCGTTGATAAGCTGTACGTATTTGATCTCGGCGCCGGCAGTGCCTGTGGGCACATACTTTAACGTCACTTTGTTTTCCGCGATCTCGAGCACTTCGCTGACAGGCGCGATGATCTTGTTTTCGTCGGAGGCGATGTTCTTTTCGGAAAAGAACTGTTCTGCGAGCAGATCGAAAGAGTGGATGGCGTTGGTGTAGGAAAGAGTACCCTGCGCGGCGTTGTAGAATGTTACGATCTCCGCGCCCTGTGCGTCGGTGACGGCGGTGCCTTCGGATGTAAAGTTCAGGGTGGGTTCTTTTACATTTGTCATCCTGTTTAAAAGCTGCTTTGTGGCGGGATCGAACTCTTCGATGTACCTGATTTTTTCAAATACGACTTCATTGGGGTTAAATTTTGACATGTTTTTGTCCTCCTTTTTTTAAAAAGGGAGTGCTGATCAGTTCAGTTCTCCCATGTAATTCAGTTCTTCTTTTTTTATCTTTTTTAAATCGATGCCGAAACCGGAATATCCGCTCTGTAACAGAAGAGAGGAGTTTCTGATCCGATCGATTCTCCTTACACTGTCCATAAAAGCGTATATGTTCATATTCCATACGGTCTGATCGTTTCTCTTAAACCCCTCATGGTTTACCATGGCGGATATCAGCGGCATCAGATAAGAGCGGCGGGGCTCCCTGCGCCGTGCTTCGTACTCCATTTTCGCGTCCTCAATGAAAGCCATGCGGCAGCTGTTCGTACCGGCAATCGCATCGTTGCGCTTTAAGTGATGGAGCGATCTTAAGCAGGCGGCGAGTTTGTGATAATCCTTTTTACAAAGGGTGATCGTTTTTGTTATGCCGTTGTCTGCTTGTACTTTCTGTTCCAGTCGCATCCCGCCATTTTCATCTTTGAACAATTCCATATGTTTCAGATCGAGTGTATCGCCGAACAGTATTTTTGTCTGTTCCACGCCATAGTAATTTCGCAGAACGGTGCAGAACAGTTCGTAATCGGATATTTTGTCAAAGGGAATATTTATCTGTTCAAGCTGCCAGCAAAGGTCGATGCCGACAGAACACAGGGTTTGCACCATGGAGAAATAGTCTGCTTCGCCATAGGCGCAGATCTCCTCCAGTGTGGGGGCGCGGATCGGGATATCTTCCGTGATCCTGTGGGGAAGCCCGCGGTACAGCGCAAGCTGATCCGGAATGTTATGATTGTTCATGAAAGCCTCCTGACTGTAATATGAATGAAATCTCTTCTCCTGGCGTCCGGCAGCTTTACCGTAATGCTTTTCTTACCGGCCGGGAGTGTTATTGTTTTCCACATCTGATATATAACACGGCAAAAACGGCGAAAAATCCCGGGTTTATCGACAGGAATCCTGATTTTCTAAAAAGTAACGTCTGTTTCTGCGGTAGGTCCTCATGCGATTTTTGGCCTCCTTTTGGTTGAGCTGCCGGCTGCATGTCCGGCAGTACCTGATGCGGTTGTTGGTCTTTTCAATGAGCGCGCCGCACTGTATGCAGCGGGTGTAGCGGTTCTGGTGACCGCGCCGTAAGCCATAGTATTGTTTCTGATAATTTCTGAAATATTGTTCCAATGTTTTGCAGAAATAGGCTGTGTAGAAGTGATCCTCTGTCAGAAGGTCCAGCCTGGTGGTAAGGAGGGAGGAGTCTTCATATTCTTCAATGAGTTTGCAGTTATCAAGGCATTTTTTAATAAAGCCGTTTACCGTGATTTTGTAATCATGCCAGGATAAGTCCATCTTTTCTTTTTGCAGCCTTACTTTTTCTTTTGCAGCCATGTCCATTGCGTCGTCGATCAGGTCAGTCAGTGTGGCCGGTTCCATATCCATTCCGGAGATCCACTCGTAGTAGAGTCTTTTCGGTGTTTTTAAAAGATCCATATATTTTTTGTCCAGGATTACTTCCCGGTCGAAATATCTGGTGTAGATATTGTTGACTTTCTGTCTGAGAATCGAGTGCCAGTTTTCATCTTTTGTCATGGATTTGTACCCGGTGTACTCTACCTCGGACCATGCCGTAAATACTCTGCCGGTATCAGTGTCCGCCAGTTTTTCCGGGATATGGAAGCGGACGGATTTTTTGCAGAGCCTTCGTTTGTTGGCGGAGGACCAGATAAGGGCGCAGAGGGAATCCGCGATCTTCTTTTTTTCTTCCGGCGCCTCTTCGTTTTTATAGTCTTCGATTATTTCATAGAGGAATAGTTCTTTGCTGTTATAAATGGGTATCACCTTCCTTAAATTCATAATATTTTCCGAGGTATTCGCGAGAATCATCGGTTTTGCGTGGAACTTCCCGCAGGGAGAAGGTCCTTTTCGTGTGTGTGTTGTTTCTCAGGTTTTTAAGAATGTACTCCCCATAGGCTGACCAGGCGAAGGCTTTACTGACGGAGACAGAAGCGTAGGAGGCATATATCACATAGTTTGCGATGATATGCTCCGGTGCCGATAATTCTTCAGCCAGTTGTTTTTTATATTTTTCCGTGACAGCATGTATATGGAAGCTGCGGTTTTGGTTATCAGGCTTTTCGTCGCTTAAACGCAGGTACTCTTTGCATTCGGCGGCATACTGATTAATATATCTGCGGCAGATCCGCAGAATCTGTCTGTCGGATAAGTCTGGATCGGGATCTGTCAGAAGGCGCCTGCTTTTGGCGGGATCATTTACTGTGTTATCCCAGACAATGCGCCGTCTTTCCCAGGCACAGATATAGTCGCAGAGTTCGTTCATGGGAGAGGGGGAATGGTATACATTCAGCACCGTTTTTTCCTCTTTTGTTTTCGTCTGTCGGTTCTTTTCTGACCGCGCCTGATATGTTTTCAGCTTTGCAGGATAGTTGTAAAGCAGAAACCAGGGGAGCTGTTTGCCATATTTTTTCAGTCCGCTGTTCATATGCCACCGAAAACCGGTTTTGAGAAAATCAATCTCCTTGCCCTGAAATATTCTGAGGAGTGAGGCGTGGTCTTCGTATAGTTTGCGGATCTTTTGATCGGAGGTATATCTGTTCTCAATGCTTGTCGCCGTGTTGGTGATTTCGCCGATACGGCTGTCTCTTGTCATGATCTCATATTCGATCAGGTTTTCGGGCGTGTATGGCTTTGAGAGGTCAGTGGTTTTGTCATCCATATCGAGGATGACAGGTTTGTCGATCTTTGCGGAGATCAGGATGGGATCGTCGCTGAGGAGAAAGATATCTCCGTCGAAATCCGCGCCGCCCTGCTGGGGAGCGGAAATGTCGTACAGATTGAACATAACGATATCCTGGTCTTTTAAGTGTGAAAACCACCTGCGGGTGAGTTCATTGTGTGCGATTTTTATCCGGTTGACCTCAGAGGGATCTACCAGCGGAGAGCGGAAGGATACGATATTTCCGGGCGCGAAATTACCGCTGTAAAGTTCGCCTTCTTTTAAACAGCCCACGGGCTCCCTGCCGGCTGCGTACTGAAGGTATCCGATCATATCGCCGATACCGGTGTGATAGAAACCGGAGCAGTAGATCTTTCCGACTTTTGCCTCATCTATGGCTTTTTTCAGCCTGCGGTAGAGAAACTGTCTGACGGCCGGATCTTTCAGCATGATATCATGGATCCGCACGGCTTCGAGGTATTTGCTTTCCGGTCCGTCATCCTTCGTATCTGTAATACCCATAAATTTATACGTATAGAATTTGTCCCCCTTTATGATCTTCTCGAAGAGAGAGGTAGTGTATTTTGCCAGAGTGATGATCTTTCCGGCGTTTTTATCATCAAGAATATCGTAGGCGTCTGTTTGGGGACTGTTGTGATAATTCTCATATCGGTCAATATATTTTTGGTTCCACAGGTCCAGGCATTGCAGGTACTGAAAGTTCATTCTTGTGTAGAGTGATATCTGTTTTACGTGGTGGCTGTATTTGCTGATACCAAGTTTGAAACGATATTTGCGGAGCGTGTTTTTATATGCCGTCCACGCATTCTCTCCATAGGTTTTCAAAAACAGTCCATGTCCCTTGAACATGGAGGTGTTCCAGATGCAGTCGATGGTATCGACAGGATGCTTTTCACCATAGATATCCGTGATGCAGTCATATCCCCATTGTCTTAAGATCTGTCGGAAGGGGACATAGACAGAGTATCCCTTCATAAACGGAAGCCGTATCTGGAAGCCTGCCGCAAGATAGTCAAGGCGTAGCCGGGCGCTCACTTTTTTCATAAAGCCGTATTCGTGGCAGCCACATCCGTCAAAGGGGGAGAGGGGAATATCTCTTAAGCCCTCTTCAATATCCCGGGACAGGTATGTTCTCCGGCAGCCGGTTTCTTTATCGATATATTCTTTCCGGTGTTCCGCAACATATTTGACAAGTCTGTTTCGGAGCGTTTTTTCATATTCGCCGATCATAATGATGTTGGGCATGTAGTCATGTATGAGCGTGCAGGAGCTGAAGAGAAGGCATCTGCCCGCTTCATATTTGGAGATGACACATTTGTCAACTTTGATATCCATCTGTGTGATCCGGTATAATTCCTGAAAGATATTGTCGCTGACGAAGGCGGTGATACCGGCTTTTGCCTGTGAGGCGGATTTACCGAAGCGAAAGTAACGGGTGCCGTTTAAGGTAAATCCGTGCGCCAGGACATGGCGCAGGTCCTTTTCCTGTCTTGGGTTCTTCTTTGCCAGAACAAGAACGACTTCATTGATGTGGGCGGACGGTTTACCTCTTAAGCGTTCTATCTGATCGAACAAAAGAGAATCCTCCTGTTCGATCAGGTATTCCTTTTCAAGTGCTGTTTCTTCATCTAAGACTATGTTGAAGTTTTGCACCGCAAGTTCTTTTAGCGGCAGTTTGATCAGTGTATGTTGTGTCGTGTTGATGGGAAACACCTCCTTATTTTGGGTTCGCAGTGGCCTGGTTTTCATGCTGCTGATTAAAAAGCTGATCTGAGGCAGTATGATTTTTATGCTGCCGATCAAAATTTTGGTCAGAGGCAATGCGGTTTTGACATTGCCGATCAAATTTTTGATCGGAAAGTATGCGGCGGGCTATGGGAGAGCCGTCAGTGTTTAATTTGCGTCCACGGTCCGTATTGAAGTCCGAAGCGTAGATGATGCCGCCGAATTTGGAATGGTCTGTGCTGCCGGACCTGAATTGTTTCGGGTTTGTGCTGCAATGTTTGGGTTTCTCTGTGCTGCGTTGTCCGACTTGAGCTGCGCAGCCAGATTTTGAATGAGTATGATATGTTTGCATTGGTTATTGTGATACCTCCTTTTTAGAGTGCTGAATTTTTGTATGGTTCTATATTCTCTTTTTGTTTTTCAAAAGGTGTCGGTTTTTCGATGAGAAGAAAGAGGCGGCAAAAAGTAATAGTTCGATAGTGCATGTTATTTAGTGGTATCTAAAGAAAAATGTAAAAATAGGGATTGACAAAATCGAACATGCGTTCTATACTTGCCATTATAAGACAGAGATAAAAAGTTCATGAAGGTTTCACAATAAGGTTTTTTGCATAAGAAACGGTAAAGTGAGAATCCATAAGGAAACAATAAAACGACAGATCATCAGAAAGGCGGGATAGTATGGAACAGATCATGTGTGCTTACTACGCGGATAACGCGAAAAAACTTCACAGGCTTGTGGATAAGATACTGTTGAAATTCGGAGGATTATATGATAAGGATGCGGATGATTTTTATTCGCTGGCAAATGAAGTGTTTGTGGATGTGATGAGGCGGTATGACAGTTCCCAGTCTTTTGAGGTGTTTCTGTATACCTGTCTGCTGAACAGTATTAAGACGGAAATGACGAAGAGAAACCGGGAAAAACGCAGGGCGGACAGGATATCTGTGTCGATCGATGCGTCCTTCGGTGACGGAGAGAGTTTTTATTTAAAGGATGTGATTGCAGCCGAATTTACGATCGAGCAGGAATTATTTGAAAAAGACAGGGAGGAAGGCTATAGCAGGAGAATGCTTTTGTATCTGAGCAGATTATCCGGTTTGCAGAAAGAAGTCTTAAGGCTCAATATGGACGGATTAAAGCCAGGTGAGATAAGGGAAAAGCTGCATCTGAGCAAAAGACAGTACGCGGACTGCGATAGGGCAATCCATTCATACAGAAATATTTCGTTATTGTTTTAACCCGGATGGCAGGGCGGCAGGAGGGGAATAACGGCAGCATAGATACAAAACAGTCAGGATATGGCAGGAGGATTTAAAAATGGCAAGACCACGTAAGCAGACATATACGTTAAAGATGTATCTGGAGAAGATCAGAGACGGTGATATCGATAATAATGCCGATGTGCAGAGAATGATGGTCTGGAGCAAAGAGCAGATCAATGAACTGGTAGCGACCGTTCTGAAAGATGAGTATATTCCTCCGATTATTCTTGGAGAAGAGCAGAATTCACAATTGCATATTACGGACGGCGGCTGCAGGAGTGCCGCGTTAAA
The DNA here is from genome assembly GCA_022799355.1 of Lachnospiraceae bacterium. Classification (GTDB taxonomy): domain Bacteria; phylum Bacillota; class Clostridia; order Lachnospirales; family Lachnospiraceae; genus 1XD8-76. The sequence continues at coordinate 11,231 of JAAWOG010000075.1, forward strand.
CAGTTTCCGGAACGGATCGCATAAGATCACGTCATCCGTAGAGGATTCCGTTATTTCATATAAGAGAAAAGTAAAGGGAGAGGGCGGCGTTATTGTATGGGAGGATGCGGTATTTGATATAAGGAATAAGACTTATGATAAGCTTCCTGATGAACTGAAAAAGAAATTTGATGAATATCAGATAGAAACAGTGATCCATGAAAACTGTGACGGCCGTAAAATCTCCAAATATATTAAAAAATATAACAATCATACTTCCATGAATACGGATCAGAAAGCCTTCACCTATATTGACAGATTTGCAGGTAATGTCCGCAGGATTCTCGAGCACAGATTCTTTCTGGATCACAGCGATTATTCGGAAAATGATAAAATGAAGGGGGTAACCGAGCGGATTGTTCTGGAGACGATCATGTGTACGTATCATTTTGAAAAATGGAATAAGCAGCCGAAAATAATCTGTAAATACTTAAATGAAAATGCCACGGAAGATGAATTTGAGAAATTATCCGATAATCTGGGACGGCTGGAAAAGATCATCACGGACGATACGAAAGATATCTTCAATAAAAAAGACTCGTTTATCTTTCTGACATTGTTTGAGAGGTTTACCAGGCTTGGAATAGAGGACCGGAAATATGCGGAATTTCTCAGAACTTTTAAAACTGACATGCGGAAGGCGGCAAGAAATGATAAGGGATTGCTGTTTGATGAGATAAAAAAGAATAACAGTACGAAAGACAAGCCTATTGTGGCTGAAAAACTGGCAATGCTGGAAAAATTAATGCTGGAATTTCTGCATATTGATATTCCGGGCAAGGACGATCAAAAAGAAGATCAGCTTTCCGATGAGGCGTTTATTGCGGAAAATCTCTGTATAGATCCGAAGGAACTGCATGAGGATATGGATTTTTATAATGAGACGCTGGACATACTGGAAGAGCAGACAATAAAAGTGGGATCAAAATTGCGGGATAAGAAAAACAGGCTTTCTCTTTTGGCGATGGTGGTGTATTCTTATAGAGAGGATGCGGACCTGGAGGACTGGCTGACACGATATGCGTCGGAACATAAGGAATATCTGAGCAGTCCAAAAGAAAATTTTCTGCGTATGAAGGAAGATTTTGAGAGGTATTGCAGGAGAGGCAGGAAAGGACAAAAGACAGGAGTTTGAATACGATGTGGAAGGTGGTGGATTTGAAACCGTTTAATTATAGTTGAATAAACTTAGTAATAGATGTACATATCAAAGCACACAAAGAGCCACTTGAAAAACAAGCGGCTCTAATGTATAATCTACTTAGAAGTGATCGGAATCGAATCTCCGATTGCCCTCAGTGAGAGAAAACTAATAAAGAAATAGCATCCACACTTTAGGCGGTAGGGATGTTATTTCTTTTTGTGATTATCTATGTAAGACAGAGCCGCCGGAATGCGGACGTCGTTAAGCGCCGGTTTACGATTTGGCAATTTCCCCGAAGGGGAGTAGTCCGAGAATTATATATCGTTACGGCTGTATATTTTCCACCCAATTTATTTTAAAGATTGGACTTTTTAGCGATTGCCTTCACCAGCAACATCATGGGACGACGCAATTCGTCTTTCATGCCCGGAATATTCATCATTTCTTTGGGCGGCTCTGCTTCTTCCACCACTTCAAGCTCAAAACCGCTATTTAGTAAACCCATTAAGATTTGCGTAAGAGTATGATGTTGTTTTGTTACATCACATCCGAGAAAATTTGTTTTTCGTTCTCCGGGATAAAAGTAATTATCAAGCGGCCAGTATTGAGGTTTGCCCTCATTGGTATAAACCCAGTCCTGCCCTACGCCGGATGTAAAAACCGGGTGTTCGATGTTGAAAAGAAATACTCCGTCTGATTTCAGCGTTTGATGTATTTTTTGAAATATCTCATCTAAATTCTCGATATAGTGCAGAGCCAGATTGGAGACAACACAATCCCATGTATTTGCCGGATATTCATATTCCTCTATTCCACAAATACGGTATTCAATCCGGGACTCTGTGTTTCGCTTTTTTGCTTCTTCAATCATTTTCCGGCTTAAATCAATTCCTAATACCTGTGCTGCTCCTTGTTCCGCTGCAAATTTGCAATGCCAGCCATAACCACATCCCAAATCAAGAACTTTTTTTCCTTGAAGCTGTGGAAACAGAGGTTTTAATTGGCGCCATTCTCCGGCAGAACTTAAACCGTCTTTACTGCGTGGCATTTTTGCATATTCTTCAAAAAATTTTTCATTTTCATATTCGTTATACATCGTTGATGCTCCTTTAAAAATCATAAGTTAAGAGTGGGAGGATAACCGGATATGGATGGAATAATGAGCGGAATAAATAAATTGAAGTCATCGGGAGATTTTGATAAAATAGACTTGTCCCGACCGGACTGGTTTATGGATGAGTTGATGGAAGAAATATGAAAACAATAAAAGTGAGAGGGCAATTTTACACTATTTTCAGGGCACAAAAAAATGGAGATAGGGGGACTCGAACCCCTGACCTATACGTTGCGAACGTATCGCTCTCCCAACTGAGCTATATCCCCATGACATGTCTATTATAGTCCATCCATGGAAAAAATGCAAGAATAAAAATATTGGAGGCAGCAGAAAATTTATGATTGATGCGGAGCATTTTAAACACCTGAATTATATTAAAAAGGAACCCTTAAGCGGCAGTATGGACGGCATGCGGTACATGCTGATGAAGAAAACGCAAGGGGATGAGAGTTATATGGAGGGGATTGTATGGCCGGAGCCCCTGGGTTATGCGAAAACTCCGGAGGAGCAGAAAACAAGAAGGCGCTTTGCGCTGGATGCGGAAGGAATGGCAGAGGCAATAGAGTGGCTGAATGAGATGTATCGGAAGTTCTGGGAAGAATAAAGTGAGAGGGCAGGGGAAGGCTGCAATGTCTTGGCAGAACAGATAAGATGTGGTAGAATATCAGAGGTAAAGAAAAGCAGACACCTGGGGTAAGGTTATGGAAAAGCAGGAATATCCCTGTGCGGCAGGGGACATATTATACAGAATCATGGATAACTGCGGGGGCTGTGAGTTTGAGACGGAAGTCTGTCAGCAGCGTACCTGTAAACATTATCGGAAATATGTGGAACGGATGACCGTGCAATCGGTGGAAACGCGCCGCAGCAACGGAGAGGATCTGTTTTATGTCCGTGGGAAAGAACATGGTACGGATGCGCTTTTCGGCTGGACTGCTTTCCGAACTGAAAAAGAAGCACTGGCGCGGCTGGACAGTTTTAATTAACGAACGAAATGAGATACGGCCGTTACAGGCTGAACCGGAAGGAGCATCTATGTTAGAATTACGGAATATACAGTATGATGTGGAAGAGAACAGAGAAATCTTAAAGGACATCAATCTGAAAATTGAAGAGCGTTTTGTGGCGGTTACAGGACCGAATGGCGGGGGAAAATCCACCCTGGCAAAAATCATAGCAGGTATTGTAAAGCCTACCTCCGGGCGTATTTTGCTGGATGGGGAGGATATTACGGAGAGCTCCATTACGGAGCGGGCGAAAAAGGGCATCAGTTATGCTTTTCAGCAGCCGGTCCGTTTCAAGGGGCTGACGGTAAAGGACCTGCTCACCATGGCGGCAGGAAAAAATACCAGCGTTCAGGAAGCCTGCGGTATTTTGTCGGAGGTGGGGCTCTGCGCAAGGGATTATGTGAACCGTGAGGTGAATGCGTCCTTGTCAGGCGGTGAGTTAAAGCGGATCGAGATCGCGATGATTATAGCGAGAGGTACCCGGTTTTCTATTTTTGACGAGCCGGAGGCGGGTATCGATCTGTGGAGCTTTAACAGTCTGATCAATGTGTTTGAGAAAATGTACCGGGAGATGGGCGGCTCCATATTGATCATTTCCCATCAGGAGCGGATCTTAAATATCGCGGACCGAATCATTCTGATCGCAGACGGTAAAGTGCAAAAGAGCGGCAAAAAGGAAGAAATCCTGCCGGAACTTCTGGCAACCACCGGGGGAAGTGCCTGTGATATGCTGCTCTCAAAGAATGAGGGAGGGAGATAACCTATATGGATATAATACGGAAAACATTACTGGAAGAGGTGGCAGGGCTTCACGATGTACCGGAAGGTGCCTACAATATCAGGGCGAACGGCGAATTGGACAGCAGACGGACCACTGCGAACATCAATATTGTGACGAAAGAGGACAAGCCCGGCATCGATATTATTATAGCGCCCGGGACAAAGCATGAGAGCGTGCATATCCCGGTGATTATTTCTCAGACGGGATTACAGGATCTGGTATACAATGATTTTATTGTGGGGGAGGACGCTGATGTGACGATCGTGGCGGGCTGCGGTATTCATAACAGCGGCGATCAGGATTCCGCCCATGACGGCATCCACAGTTTTTACCTGGGGAAAAATGCGAAAGTGCGCTATGTGGAGAAGCACTATGGCGACGGGGACGGTAACGGCAGAAATATGATGAATCCCACAACGATCATTGAGCTGGCGGAGGGAGCCAGCATGGAGATGGAAACCGTGCAGATCAAGGGCATCGACTCTACCACGAGAGTGACGAAGGCAAGACTCCGGGAGGATTCCGGCCTGGTCATCAAAGAGAAGATTATGACGCACGGAAACCAGACGGCGATCACGGATTTTTCGGTGGATATGGACGGGGCGGGCAGCAGTGCCAATGTGATGAGCCGTTCCGTGGCAAAAGAAAATTCCCATCAGAAATTTGTGTCCGTGATCAACGGCAACAACCGCTGTGCAGGGCATACGGAGTGCGATGCCATTATTATGGATAATGCCAGCGTGACGGCGCTGCCCCAGCTTACCGCAAATCATGTGGATGCAAACCTGATCCATGAGGCGGCTATCGGAAAGATTGCCGGGGAGCAGCTTATCAAGCTGATGACGCTGGGGCTGACGGAGAAGGAAGCGGAAGAGCAGATTGTCAACGGATTTTTAAAGTAAGATGATTATAATAATAGCATAACAAGTTAGGATAACGAAAAAGGAGATCGTCCAGTGATGGACAGATCTCCTTTTTCGTATCTGAGGCAGCTTGCGGCCGCCATGGTTATTAAGGGTAACAGTTCAGCCTTCGGCTTCCCTGTTACGGAATCTGTCCATTTCAAGTCGCCTTCGGCGAGGGGCAGATTCTTTTGGCTCAATTTACATGTTTTCA
>JAAWOG010000014.1 GCA_022799355.1 Lachnospiraceae bacterium
GTTAGAAACCTTGTTCTTATACCAGCATTGGCATAGGTATTTTTCTTACGCAGAAATTTTGCCATTTTGCGACAAAAATCATTGATAAGTGGCCTAATTTATTTTCCAAAGCCATATCTGCCCTCCATACATCCGTTATTTCATTCCATAAAAAACAAGTTCCATTGATAATCCGGTAATCCCTGAAAATATAAACGGCACAGCGAATTACACTATTTTCCGCTCACAGGTACTTTCTGGTAACAATATCCATATATCAAAAAATAGACATACCAAATATAATAAAATGGTACGTCTAATTTTTTAATTTCACCCGGTTTCCACAAAGCTGGAAAAGGGACTTGAACCCTCGACCTACTGATTACGAATCAGTTGCGCTACCGACTGCGCTATTCCAGCATTCCCGTATTCATATGTTTTTTCCTGAACACAAACACCATTATAGTAGGTTTTTGATATTTTGGCAAGACAAAATATCATATTTTTGTATTTTTCTGAAATTTACTTCCTCTCAGCGGGTAATATTCTGTTTTCCGTAGTCCTTAAAAAAGTCATTCACCGCATCCAGCACCTTCATCAGCACCGGCAGATCTTCATCATCCAGCTTTTCCAGCACCGCCTCCGTCATCTGGCGGTGGTATTCCTCATGATGCCGATACGCCGCGATCCCTTTTTCCGTCAGCCTCACAAGGACCACTCTTCTGTCCTCCTCACTGCGGCTCCGTTCCACATACTGTTTCTTTACGAGATGATTGACCGCTGTAGTCAAAGATCCCATGGTAATATTCAGCCTCTTTGCCACGGAAGACATATTTTTGTCCTCACTCAGTCCGATCGCCTCGATCACATGCATATCGTTGTTGGTCAGGTCCTTAAATTCATCCGTGATGATCGCTTTCGCTTCCAACTCCCAGATCTCATTCACCAACCGTACCAGTATATAATTGATTTTTTTGTATGCATCTTCCATTTTTCTCTAACTCCCCTTCGCCCGCTTCAGCGGGCATTCAAATCAGGATCGTGAAATTTTCAATTTCACGTTAACGCCCCTTCGCCCGCCGACATTATTTATAAAAGCAGCGAATCCATCACTTCTTTTACCGTCTCCATCTTCGACGCTTTATATGCATAAGCCCCGCAGAACAACAGAGCCTCCTCCACTTCTCCCTTCGCCGCATGGATCAGGGAATCCGTTATGCAGTAAGGAATTTCCGAAGGTTTGCAGTTTCTCAGGCATCCATGACAGGGACTGTGGGGAATTTTTTCTCCGGCGTTTACCCTTTTCATAAAATCATTCAGGATCGCCCGCCCCGGCATACCCACCGGGCTTTTCACAATCACAATATCTTCCTCTTCCGCCTGCAGATACGCCTCTTTATATCGGATATCCGCATCGCATTCCTCCGTGGTCACAAACCTGCTGGCCACCTGCACCGCGTCCGCTCCCAACGCAAAGGCATGCTGCACCTGCTCTCTGTTTTCAATGCCGCCCGCCAGCGCAACCGGTATCTTTTTCTGGTAGCGCTCCTCATATTCCCTTACAACGGCGATGATCTCCCTGACCTCCCCGTCATAATCCTGCGTCTCTTCTTCCAGATACGCCGCAAGCTGCTCCCTTGTAAAACCGAGATGTCCGCCGGCCTTCGGCCCTTCTATCACCAAAAGGTCCGGAACCCTGTTATACTTTCTGTCCCAGAATTTCAGAATCACCCCCGCCGAACGCCCTGTGGAAACGATGGGCGCCAGCATCGTCCCCCTGCCGGCGGTCAGCTTCGGCAGCTCCGTAGGCAGTCCGGCGCCCGAGATAATAAGATCCGCCCCCGCCTCTGCCGCCGCCTGTACATACTCCTCATAATGCTTCAGCGCCACCATGATATTAAAACCTATCACCCCGTCCGGGGCAATCTTCCGCGCCTTATCATACTCTTTTTTGATGGCACGGAGGTTTGCCGCAAGAGGATCTTTGTCAAAATCCGGCTCAAGATAGCCTATCTGTGCGGACGAAATCATGCCGATCCCGCCTTCCTTCGCCACGGCTCCCGCCAGATTTCCAAGGCTGATCCCGACGCCCATGCCGCCCTGTATGATCGGTTTCTCTACTGTTACATTACCTATTTTCAAAGGTTTTATACTCATGATTTTTTCCTTTCGGCATTTTCCTCACACCCATCCGTCCGGCATCTTTTACATACCGCGGAACCGCTGATACCTGTGCTCTCTGAGTTCTTCCTTCGACAACACGGTATATTTTTTCAAAAATGACTGCATTTCCGCTTCCATCTTATCCGTCACAGCATGAATATTCTCTGCGGTCAGTTCTTCCGGCTCCTCAAAAACCTGCTCCACAATGTTCTGTTTATACAGATTTTCCGCCGTTATCTTCATGATCTTCGCCGCCTCTTTCGCCTTGCTGCTGTCCTTCCACAAAATACTCGAAAAGCCCTCGGGCGACAAAATGGAGTAGACCGCGTTTTCCAGAATCCATACCTCATCGGAGACAGCCAGCGCAAGGGCGCCGCCGCTGCCGCCTTCGCCCACAACCACCGATAACACGGGAACCGAGAGCGCCGACATCTCATAAATATTCCGGGCGATGGCCTCGCCCTGCCCCCGCTCCTCCGCCTCGATACCGCAGAACGCCCCGGGCGTATCCACAAAACAGATCACGGGACGCCCGAATTTTTCCGCCTGCTTCATCAGACGCAGCGCCTTCCGATAGCCTTCCGGCTTCGGCATCCCGAAATTGTGGGCAATATTTTCTTTCGTGCCCTTGCCCTTCTCCTGGGCGATAACCGTCACGGGCATCCCGTGAAACCTGGCAACGCCGCCCAAAACCGCGGCATCGTCGCCGTACGATCTGTCCCCGTGGAACTCAACAAAATCCGTAAACAGCGCTTTGATGTAATCGCTGCCCGAAGGACGGTCGCTCTTTCGGGACTTCAGCACTCTGTCCCAGGCCTCAAGACGTTTTTTCCTCTTCTCTCCGGCCTCCTTTATCTCTGCCCTTTCCGGCACATTTTCCGAGAGCTCCTGTCTCTGATGGAGCCTGATTATCTGAGAAAGCGTCTCTTTCAGTTGTTTCCGCTCCACGATCCCGTCCAGAAAACCATGCTCCAGCAAAAATTCCGAACGCTGAAACCCTTTCGGCAGCTTCTGGCCGATGGTCTGCTCGATAACACGCGGTCCCGCAAAACCGATCAGCGCACCGGGCTCCGCCAGAATAATATCTCCCAGCATGGCAAAACTTGCCGTCACGCCCCCTGTGGTGGGATCTGTCAGCACACTGATATAGAGAAGCCCGGCCTCGCTGTGCCGCTTTAACGCTGCGGAAGTCTTTGCCATCTGCATCAGAGAGACAATGCCCTCCTGCATTCTGGCGCCGCCCGAACAGGCAAACATCACAACGGGAAGCTGCATCTCGGTCGCCCTCTCCACGGCGCGGGCTATCTTCTCACCCACATTCTCACCCATGCTCGCCATCAGAAACCGCCCGTCACAGACGCCCAGCACCACATCGTTTCCGTCTAATTTTGCCCTTCCTGTCACAACCGCTTCCTTCAGCCCCGTTTTCTCCTGCTGGAGTTTCAATTTGTCCAGATATCCTTTGTACCGCATCGGATTGACCGGGCGCATATCCCTGTCCCACTCCTCAAAGCTGTCCTGATCCGCAATCATCTGAATCCGCTCCATGGCGGGCATATGATAATAACCGCCGCATTTGGGGCAGATGTAATAGCCGTTCTCCACATCTTCCGTAAGAATCACTTTTTTACACAAATTACATTTTCGCAAAAGTCCTTCCGGCACTTCCGATTTCTGTTCCCGCTCTCCCTCCGTGAGAGTGAAAACCTGACTTTTTTTGAACATGTTATCCAGCTTCATATTTTTATACCAGGCCCCAAACAAGCCGCTTATTCCGCTTATTTGAGGTGCGGACAGAACAATTTAAAAATGATCTGTCCGCATTTATCCTTTCTCTCAAAATTTCTTCACAACAATATCACAGATTGGAAACCCTTGCATCAATTCCACATCCCTATCACAGGGTGAAAAATCTTTACATCAGTTCCACATCCCTATCACGGGGCGGAAAATCTCTGAATAAAATCCACATCAATATTTCCGTCCAGATAATCCTGATCATGCAGGATTTCGTACTGGTAATCCACATTGGTATCAACGCCTTCAATGATCACTTCCCCCAGCGCGCTCTGCATTTTGCGTATCGCCTCTTTTCTGCCCTTGCCCCAGACAATCAGCTTCGCTATCATGGAATCATAATACACGGGGATTGTGTAGCCGCTGTAGACCGCCGTATCGATACGGATTCCCTTGCCGCCGGGCAGATACAGATCCTCTATTGTTCCCGGTGAGGGACGAAATCCCTTTTCGGGGTTCTCCGCATTGATCCTGCACTCAATGGCATGCCCCTGGATCTTAATGTCTTTCTGGGCAAACTCCAGTTTCTCTCCCGCGGCGATCTTAATCTGCGCCTTGACCAGATCCACGCCCGTCACCCATTCCGTCACAGGATGCTCCACCTGGATTCTGGTGTTCATCTCCATAAAATAAAAATTGTTCTCTTTGTCCAGCAGAAACTCAATGGTGCCGGCATTCACATACCCTGCCGCCTTCGCCGCTTTTACGGCCGCCTCTCCCATCTTATTCCGCATCTTCTCCGTCAGCACCATACTTGGCGCTTCCTCGATCAGCTTCTGGTGATTTCGCTGGATGGAGCAGTCTCTCTCCCCCAGATGCACCACGTTTCCATAGCTGTCAGCCAGAATCTGAAATTCAATATGGCGGGGATTTTTCACCAGACGTTCCAGATACATCCGTCCGTCTCCGAAACCGTTCAGCGCCTCCTTCTGGGCCGTCCGAAAGCATTCCTCAAAGTCCTCCGGTCCATAGACCTCCCGCATTCCTTTTCCGCCGCCGCCCAACGCCGCCTTGATCATGATCGGATAGCCGATCTTTTCCGCCGCCGCAAAAGCCGCACCGGCATCTTCCAGCGCTTCTTCCGTCCCCGGCACAACCGGCACGCCCGCCTCTATCATGGTTTTTCTTGCTTCCTGCTTATTGCCCAGTTTTTCGATGACTTCCGCCGAAGGCCCTACAAAAGTGATGCCGCACTGCCTGCACAGATCCGCAAATCTGCTGTTCTCCGACAGAAAACCAAACCCCGGATGCACCGCGTCCGCTCCCGATACGACCGCCGCGCTGATAATCCGCTCCATACTCAGATAACTCTCCGATGCAGGCGCTTCTCCGATACAGATCGCTTCATCCGCCAGCTTCGCGTGGAGCGCCTCCCTGTCCGCCTCGGAATAGACCGCCACCGTCCCTATTCCCATCTCCCGGCAGGCACGGATGATCCGCACCGCTATCTCTCCCCGGTTCGCAATCAAAATTTTCTTTATCATGTAGCCACCCTTCCGACCGCTTTTCAGCCGATCATAAATGTCAGTTCCGCGCTCACAACAACTCTGCCGTCCACGCTCGCCGTAGCTTCCCCTATCCCCAGGGGCCCCTTCTGCTTTATGATCTTCGTCTCCAGCCGCACTTTGTCCCCGGGCACCACTTTTCCCCGGAACCTGCAGTTTTTAATGCCGCCGAAGTAAGCCGTCTTTCCGCGGTTTTCCTCCATGCTGAGAATAGCCACCGCGCCCGCCTGCGCCAGCGCCTCCACCGTCAGCACCCCGGGCATCACCGGCTCCTTGGGAAAATGCCCCGCAAAAAACTCCTCCCGGTAGGACACACACTTATATCCCACCGCATACTGCCCCGGCTCATAATCCTCGATATAGTCGAGAAGTAAAAAAGGATGCCTGTGGGGTATAATCTCCTGTATCTGCCTGATATCCAAATGATTCATGATCAATTGCCTTTCTGTTTATAAACTGTCCCTACTTTGCTCATCTGATTCTGAACAGTTCCTGTCCGAACTCCACCGCCTGCCCGTTCTCCACAAGCACTTCGGTCACAACACCGTCAAATTCGCTTTCAATCTCATTCATCAGCTTCATCGCCTCCACGATTGCAAGCGTCTGTCCCTTTTTCACCGTATCGCCGACCTTCACAAAGGGCTCCGCCCCCTCCTCCGGCGCCGCGTAAAAAATGCCTACCAGCGGACAGGTAACCGCATGATCCTCCTGTTCCGGCTCTGCCGCCTGCACGCATATTTCCGTCTGCACCGGAAGCCCGCCGGCCGCCTGCTGCGTTTCGGGTTTTTCCATCCGTATTTTCACGCCCTTTTCCTCGTACTCAAATCCGGAAAGCTTTGAGCCGGATACGGTTTCTATGAGCCTGATAAGATGTTCCATTTCCATAGAATATTGCTCCTTATTCCTCAAATTTTTTTACGACCAAAGACGCGTTATGTCCGCCGAAACCAAGAGAATTGCTCATCGCACAGCAAAGTTCTCTCTCCACCGGCGCGCCCAGCGTATAATTCAGATCACATTCTTCGTCCGTCTCCGTCGTCCCCATGGTCTGATGCACAAACTGATCCTGCAGGCTCTTGACGCAGACAATAAACTCCACCGCGCCCGCCGCGCCCAAAAGATGCCCGATCATGGATTTTGTGGAATTGATCTGCACATCCTTCGCCGCATCCCCGAAAGCCAGTTTGATCGCCCTTGTCTCAAACAGGTCATTGTGATGGGTAGCAGTGCCGTGGGCGTTAATATAGTCCACCTGCGCGGGCGTAACCCCCGCTTCCTGCATTGCCGTCTCCATTGCCTTCGCCGCGCCGCTGCCGTCCTCCATGGGCGCCGTAATATGATAAGCGTCCCCGGTAGCACCGTAGCCCACAAGTTCCGCATAGATATGAGCGCCCCGCTCTTTCGCGTGCTCAAGCTCCTCAAGCACCACAACGCCTGCTCCTTCTCCCAGCACAAAGCCGTTTCTCTCCTTATCAAAAGGAATGGAAGCCCGCAGGGGATCGGGGGTTGTGGAAAGCGCCGTCAGGCTGGAAAATCCTGCGATACCGGTGGGACAGACACTGCTCTCCGTACCTCCTGCCAGCATCACTTCCGCATCGCCGTACTGAATTGCCCGGAAGGCATCCCCGATGCAGTTTGTGCCCGTCGCACAGGCTGTGACAACGTTGGTACATTTTCCGCGCAGCCCAAGCTGGATGGAAATATTGCCCGCCGCCATATTGGAGATCATCAGGGGCACCATCAGCGGATTTACCCGGGACGGTCCTTTCGTCAGTATCTTCTCATACTCCCGCTCAATCACCTGCAGAGAGCCGATACCGGAGCCGACGATCACGCCCACCCGAAAGGCATCTTCTTTCTCCATATCAAGCCCCGCGTCCTCAAACGCCTCCTTCGCCGCCGCTACGGCATACTGAGAAAAAGGCTCCATACGTCTTGCCGCTTTTGCATCCATACGCTCCTTCGGATCAAAATCCTTCACTTCCGCAGCCAGCTTCACCTTATAATCCGAGGCATCGAATTTTGTGATCTCTCCGATCCCTACCGTTCCTTTTTTCACGGACGCCCAGAACGCTTCCACCGTATTTCCGATCGGGGTTACCGCCCCAAGCCCTGTTACAACTACTCTTCTTTTCATGATTACCTCGCTTTATATTTGCCTCTTGTTATGCCATCCGACGCGCTCCCGGCGCAGTTCATCTCTCCGTTTGAACTTAAAACGCTCACATGTCCATTCCGCCGTCCACATGGAGGACCTGGCCTGTGATATATGCCGCCTCATCGGATGCCAGAAATGCCGCCGCGTAAGCGACATGCATCGGTTCACCCAGTATGCCCAGCGGAATCTCCGCCGCAATCTTTTCTTTTACTTCCTCTTTTAACTGCCCTGTCATATCCGTGCTGATATACCCCGGCGCAATGGCGTTTACCGTGATGCCTCTCGGCGCCAGTTCCTTCGCCGCGGATTTGGTAAGGCCAATCACCCCGGCCTTGGATGCCGCATAGTTTGCCTGCCCCGCGTTGCCGGATACGCCCACCACCGACGCCATATTGATAATGCGCCCGCTTTTCTGTTTCAACATCTGCCTGGAAACAAAGCGGATCATATGGAATGTCCCTTTCAGATTGACCTGCACCACTTTATCGAAGGCCTCCTCCGACATGCTCATCAAAAGCCCGTCTTTTGTGATACCGGCGTTGTTCACCAGAATATCAATCCTGCCGAACTTTGCCGTGATCTCCTTAACAAAGCTTTCACACTGCTTAAAGTCAGATACGTCACACTGATAAATAAAAGCTTTGCCGCCCGCCTCAATGATCTCTTTTTGTACCTCTTTTGCCTTTTCTTCCGAACCGTTATAATTGATGATAACCTGCGCGCCCAGCTCTGCCATATGCACTGCGATCGCTTTCCCGATTCCCCGGGAGGCACCGGTTATTACTGCCGTCTTATCCGTCAACATCATAAACTCTTAACTCCTATTCCTGTTTTGCAGGACAACCCGTATCCCGCTGTTTCCGCTTCCGCGGGATAACCTTCCTCCCGCCGTTTCAGGTTCCGCGGCATTCTACAAAAGCGCCGCCTCCACTTTCTCCAGATCTTCCCACTTCGCCACCTGCAGCATCTTTGCGCCGGGCGCGATCTTCTTCATAAATCCCGCAAGCGTCCTGCCCGGTCCGATCTCCACGAAGGTATCCGCTCCCTCCGCCTGCATGGTATCCATGCTCTGCATCCAGCGCACCGGCGAGTATACCTGTTTTGCCAGCAGGCCTTTGATCTCTCCCGTATCCGTCACCTTCCGTGCCGTCACATTGGTGATATAGGGGATTACAAGAGGCGTAAACTCCATATCCTCCATCTCCGCTCCCAGCGCCGCACCTGCTTCTTTTAATAAAGGAGAATGGAAGGGACCGCTGACATTCAGCATAATACAGCGCTTTGCGCCCGCTTCTTCCAGTTTTTCCTTTGCCGCCGCCACCTGCTTCGTCTTTCCGGTGATCACGATCTGTCCCGGACAGTTATAGTTGGCAATCGTCACATCCTCAATCCCGCCAAGAATCTCCTCGATCACCTTTTCGTCCAGCGCCAGCACCGCACACATGGATCCCTCGCCCGCCGGCACCGTATTCTGCATCAGAATCCCGCGCTTTCTGACAAGCTTTACCGCCTGCATATCCGTCATCGCGCCTGCCGCCGTGATCGCCGCATACTCCCCAAGGGAAAGCCCTGCCGTAAGGTCCGCATGAATGCCTCTGTTTACCAGCTCCTTTGTGATTGCCAGATAAGTCGTAACAAGCGCGGCCTGCGTATACTCCGTCAGATCCAGCCTGTCATTTTTTTCAAAGCAGAGCTCCTTCATATCAAGCCCCAGAGCCTCTGAGGCATTGTCAAACACTTCCCTCGCAAGAGCGCTGTTTTCATAAAAATCTTTGCCCATGCCCGCGGTCTGAACACCCTGCCCGGGATAAAGAAACGCCAGTTTACTCATAAAATTTTATTCCTCTCTGTTATAAATCCTGCCTGCTGCCCGCAGAGTAGCGGCAATTACGGCTATTTTTCAGGAAAGCAGCGCCTCCGCCTTTGAGACAACCTTTTCGATCAGTTCCCGACAGCTTATGCTCTCTTTCACCAGTCCCGCAATCTGTCCCGCCATAAGGCTTCCGCCCTTCACATCGCCTTCCACAACGGCTTTGCGCAGTCCGCCCACGGCAAGGAGTTCCAACTCTTCCAAAGTGGCGCCGTTTCCTTCCATCTCCAGATACTTCCTTGTCATCTCATTGCGCAGTGCCCGCACCGGATGCCCCGTGCTTCTTCCCGTCACTCTCGTATCGATATCTTTCGCTTTTAATATGCGTTCTTTATAATTCTGATGAACCTGACATTCCGTTGTCACAACAAAATGGGTTCCCATCTGCACGCCCTTTGCGCCCAGCATAAATGCCGCCGCCATGCCTCTTCCGTCCGCAATGCCGCCTGCCGCGATCACCGGGATCTGCACCGCATCCGCGATCTGGGGTACAAGCACCATGGTCGTTGTCTCCCCGATATGTCCGCCGGCTTCACAGCCTTCCGCCACCAGCGCATCCGCACCGGCGCGCTCCATTCTCTTTGCCATGGCAACGGAAGCCACCACCGGAATCACTTTGATGCCGGCATCTTTCCACATTTTCAGATATTTTTCAGGATTGCCCGCACCGGTGGTCACAACTGGTACTTTTTCCTCCACCATCACTTTTGCCACTTCATCCGCATAGGGGCTCATCAGCATAATGTTGACGCCGAAGGGTTTTTCCGTCAGCTCTTTCATCTTCCGCACCTGATCTCTCACCCAGTCCGCCGGAGCGTTTGCCGCCCCAATCAGCCCGAGCCCTCCGGCATTTGATACCGCAGATGCCAGATGGTACTCCGCCACCCATGCCATACCGCCCTGGATAATCGGGTATTCGATTCCCAAAAGCTTTGTTACTTCTGTCTTCATGTACAGCCTCCGCCTTATTCCTTATGTTCTTCGATATATTTTGCCACTTCTTCAATACAGGTAAGGTGCTCTAAATCCTCCGCCGGAATCTCGATACCGTATTCCTCCTCCAGCGCCATAGCCAGCTCAAACAGATCCAGTGAATCAATTTCCAGATCCTCTTTAAATTTCGCCGTCGCCGTCACTGTCTCCAGCTCCATGTTCAGATTCTGTGCCGCGATCTCTCTGATTTTTTCTACCATTTCATTCATTGTCTTATCCTCCATCATTCTGGTCTCTTTTTGTTTCTATTTTTTGATACCTTTTCGGCGTCCCCGCTTTTTACGGCATGGCAGGACTCTTACCACTCAGGTATCTGTTTTATGATAAACCGGAGATATCCCGGATATCATTCAAATTTTATTTGCCGCATTATTTTTACGAAGGCTGAACTTCCAATATCATTTGGTTAAGCCATTTAACCAGCCGGGAGGAACATAAAATGCGGAGGGAGCCCGTTAAAAAGCGTCGGCACTTGGCAAATGAGGAATTTTCACGGAAAATTGCTCATGCGCTTAGTGTCCGCTACGCTGTTTCACAGGCTCTTGAAAAACAGAGCCGGCGCAAGCGTGGCGACGGAGCATTTTATGTTCCTCCCGGCGTCCTGCAATGTCAACTAAATGACATTGCTGAACTTCTGCCTGTTTTATATCTCCGGCGCCATGACACTCTACATATCCCACTCAAGAATATTACCGCTCCATGTCAGTCCCGCTCCGAAACCGGCAAGCAGGATCTTATCCCCTTTTTTCAGTCTGCCCTCTCTGTTTAACTCATCCAGAAGGATAGGCACGCTTGCCGAGGAAGTATTGCCGTAATGCTGCAGGTTCATCGGGAATTTCCACGCCGGCTCTCCGATATGCCTCGCCACGGTCTCCAGAATCCGCAGGTTTGCCTGATGCACCACAAACCAGGCGATCTCTTCCTGCTTCACCCCGTTTTTCCGCAGCACCTCTCTGATCAGTTCCGGCACCCTGCGCACCGCAAACTTGAAGATCTCCTGCCCGTTCATATCAATATAGAATTCTCTGGAAAACTTCTCTCCTTCCGCATTCGCCCCCAGCCTGTTCTTACAGGTCAGCGTCCAGCCCTTCGCCCCGTCGGAATGGGTAACGGACAAAAAATGCTTTCCCTGAGAATTTTTCAGCACTGCCGCCCCTGCGCCGTCCCCAAACAAAATGCAGGTGTTCCGGTCCGTGTAGTCGGTCAGATGAGAAAGGCTTTCCGCAGCCACGATCAGCGCCGTTTTGTACTGTCCTGCCGCAAAAAAGGCATCCACCATATTGTAAGCGATCACAAAGCCGCTGCAGGCAGCGTTGATATCAAAAGCCGCCGCATTCTTTGCCCCGATCTCCCTTTGCACCTCACAGGCGCTGCTGGGAAGTATCACATCGGAAGAAAGGGTTGCCATGATGATCAGCTCAATATCCTCCGGAGAGATTCCTGCATTTTCTATCGCACGTCCCGCCGCCTCGGCAGCCATATATGTAGTAGTCTCCGTCTTTGCAATATGACGCTGTCTGATTCCCGTTCTCTCCCGTATCCACGTATCATTGGTCTCCACAAGCTCCGCTATCTTATCATTATCCATGACATACCCGGGCGCATAGGAACCTGTTCCACAAATCACTGCTGCCATAATTTCTCCTCAAATGTTTAAAACATCAAATATTTTGAATTTATTTATATTTGATGTTCAAAGTATATAGCCGTTTTATTTGATTGTCAAGTAGTTTTATGATCAAAATTTTAGTTTTTCAAAATTATTGATCGCGGCCTATCTCTCCCCGTAGCGCTTCTTCCATCACATCAACGGGCGCTTCCACGCCGGTCCAGAGCGTAAAATTCAGCGCCGCCTGCCGCACAAGCATCCCAAGCCCCGTTACCGTTTTCGCACCGCGCTTTGCGGCTTCCTTCAAAAAAACCGTCTCCGCCGGATGAAATACCACATCACAGACACACATTTTCTCAGTGACTGTCGCATAGTCGATATCCGGCCTCTCCTTTACATTCGGGGAAAAACCTGCGGAAGTGCCGTTGATCAGTATTTCCGTATCCTCCGGCATTTTCATCTCCTTCTCCCACGCCAGAAACTTCGCCGCGCATTCCGTCTTTTCATTTAACAGCGCCGCCAGTTCCTCTCCACGCCCCTTATTTCTATTGATAACGGTAATATGCGCCGCACCGTTTAGCGCACACTCCACGCAAATCGCCCTTGCAGCGCCGCCGGCGCCCAGCATGGTAACATGTTTTCCTTCCAAAGATATCCCTTCATTTTTCAATGCGGTGACAAATCCCTTTCCGTCCGTGTTCTCACCATATAACCTGCCGTCTCTGTGAACCACGGTATTCACGGCCCCTATGATCGAAGCCGCCTCGCTCAGTTCATCCAAATACGAGAGAACTTTCACCTTATGGGGCATCGTCAGATTTACCCCTCTCATGCCCAGCACACGGACGCTCGTCATTGCCGCCTCAAGATCATCCGGCAATACCCTTATCGTCAGATACCGGTAATTCAGTCCCTTTGCCCGAAAAGCGGCTTCCTCCACCACGCCGGTAGGATTGTCATCCACCGGATCGCCGAACACTCCCGTCAATTCCGCGCGATAGTTTTTCATTCCTCTCTCCTCCTTTTTCTATCTCATATGCACATCCATCTGCGGATAGGCGATCTCGACTCCCGCCTTATCCAGCGCCAGCTTTGCCTCCTCCGTCATGCGCCACTTCTCCTCCCAGAAAACCTCCTGGGCAAAATAGCAGCGCATATTTAACACCACGGCGCTCTCCGCCAGTTCCTCCACAAAAACTCTGTACTCCCGCTCTTTCAGCACCTTTTCGTTTTCTTCCAATAAAGAAAGCAGTACTTCCTTTGCCTTCTTTAAATCGGCGCCGTAGGAAATCCCCACCTGCACATCCATCCGCCGCTCCTTATTGCCCGAGGCGTTGGTCAGGCTCGTGTTGGCAAGGCTGCCGTTCGGCAGGATCACCACCTGATTATCGATGGTGCTCAGCTTTGTATAAAAAATCTGAATCTCCGTCACGGTGCCCATATTGCCGTGGGTATCTTCTTTTATAAAGTCCCCCACCTTAAAGGGCTTTAGGAGCATGATCAGCACGCCGCCCGCCAGATTGGACAGGCTCCCCTGGATGGCAAGCCCTATCGCCACCCCCGCAGAGCCCACCAGCGCCACAATACTCGCCGTGTCCACCCCAAACCAGGACAGCATCATAAAGATCAAAAGGACATAGAGCGCCGCCTTCACAAAAGAATCCACAAAGGAACGCACGCCCTCCTCCGCTCCCGCACGCTGCATGGACTTCTGCAGCATCTTCCGCAAAAGCTGAATGACTTTTACGCCCACCAGAAACAAAACGACACAAAGCAGTACCTTCATCCCCAGATTCAGCGCTTTTGAAGGCAGTTCCTCCAAAAACGCCTCGATCACACCCGGCTTTAAATTTCCCTCCGTAAGTTCCGTGAGTCCCTCCACAAATTCCTTATTTTCCAATGATATGTTTCCTTTCTTCCGCTGCCGGCTCCCGCACCAGCCACCCGCATATCGCATCGGCATGGCTGACAGCGCGCCGCATTTAACCTTTTATCGTCCCCGGTTCTTACACCGACAGGGCTGATAACGCTTCCTCCTACACCGTCACCTGCCAGATGCTCACGCTCAGAGCCGCCATCTTCACCCTGATCGACCATTCACAGCCGTCCGCTTTCTTCTCCAGCGCCTTTTTCATGCGGGAATTGATATACCCTTCGCCGCCGTAGCGCACATCATCCGTGTTAAAGATCTCCTTATACCTGCCGGCATGAGGCACGCCGATCTGCACTTCTCTGTCAACTCCTGCAAAATTGCAGACAACCAGCAGCTCTTCCACGCCGGTCTTTGGTTTTCCGGCTTTTCTGATAAACGTCAGCTTGCAGTTTTCATGGTCGATACAATCCACCCACTGGAAACCGGAAGACTTGAAATCCTCCTGATACAATGCCGGATGCGCCAGATAAAACCGGTTCAGCTCCCTGACCATATTCTGGAAGCCCTCATGTCCTTCCTCCTGTAAGAGTGCCCAGGAAATACCTTTTCCATGCCTTCCGGCAGAATGTATCTCATCAGCCCTCTCTTCATCTGCAGGCACGTTGTCATCCGCCCCCTCCGCGCAGGGAGCGCCGCCCTTCCACCAGGCTTCCCTCTCCCCGATCTCCTGTCCCATAAACAGAAGCTTTTTGCCGGGATGGGCCATCTGATAAGCGCAGGTCAGCCGCAGCCCGGCAAGCTTATCCTCCTCTTCCCCCGGCATTTTATGATAAAGCGCCCCTTCCTCGAACACCACCTCATGTCCGAAAGGCAGAATATATTTTTCGCTGTAGGCATAGACCATGCTGAGCGTCAGCTCCTCCTGATGGTGGGCGCGGAAATAGGGATCATACATAATATAATTCAGATAATCCTTTGCCCAGCTTGTATTCCATTTATAGTCAAAGCCCAGCCCTTCCTTCTTCAGTTCTCCGGTTACGCCGCTCCAGGCGGATTGCTCCTCAGCGATCATCAGCACCCCCGGATTTCTCTTTTTCATCATGGAATTTAAGTGTTTGATAAATTCGATCGCCTCCAGATTCTCGTTTCCGCCGTACATATTGGGTATCCACTGCCCCTCTCCCTTTCCGTAATCCAGATAGAGCATACTGTCCACGGAAGAGACGCGAATACCGTCCGCATGATATTTTTCCACCCAGAACATGGCGTTCGCAATCAGATAGTTTTTCACCTCATTACGCCCGTAGTTATACAGCCTCACATTGCGGAAAGGATGGTTTTTCTTCTTTTCATCCAGATGCTCATACAGGCAGGTTCCGTCAAAGTCGGCAAGCCCCTCGTTCCGCTTCGGGAACCATCCCGGCACCCAGTCCAGGATCACGCCGATCCCCTCCCGGTGCAGCCGATCCACCAGATACCGGAAGTCTTCCGGCTCACCCCAGCGGGAAGCAGGCGCATAGTAAGCGCTGATCTCATATCCCCAGGGATCATCCGGGGTATGCTCCATCACCGGCATAAACTCCACATGGGTATATCCCATATCCTTCACATAGGGGACAAGCTGATCCGCCATTTCCCGGAATGTCAGCAGCCATGTACATTCCTCTCCGTCTTTCTGCGCCGCGGCAAAACTGCCGGGATGAACCTCATAGATATTGAGCGGCGCCCCTTCCGCCTGTTTTTCTCTGCGCTCTTTCATCCATGTTTCATCCTGCCACTTAAAGTGCCCGATATCCCGGATCACGGAGGCGCCGTCTCCTCCCTTCTCCGCCCCAAAGGCAAAGGGATCTGTTTTCAGATAAGTCAGCCCGCCTTTCACCTTTAGTTCAAATTTATAGCAGTCCCCCTCTTTCGCCTCCGGCACAAAAATCTCAAAAATCCCGCTGTCCCAGAGCCTGCGCATCTGATGCACCCTGCCGTCCCAGCCGTTGAAATCCCCGACAACGGAAACCCGCAGGGCGTTCGGCGCCCACACCGCGAACTCACAGCCCTTTACGCCGTTTATCCTGGTCAGGTGGGCTCCCATTTTATCATATAACGTATAGTGGATTCCCGCTTCCAGCTTATCCGTATCCTGGGCGCTGATCTGCGGCATAAAACGATAAGCATCCTCCACGATCACCTTTTTTCCGTCCTCATAGCACACCTCATACCGGTATGCCCCGATCTTCCGGTAAAACATCATCGCCGCAAAATACCCTGCCTCATCCACCATCTCCATGGGCAGGATCTTTTTCTCCTCCTGCAGCAGCACATTCACGGAGACGGCCCCCGGCTGGAAGGTCTGAAACACCAGATACGCCCCCATCCTGTGCACTCCCATGATCCTGTGCGGATTATCCTCCTCCGAATAGATCACCCCTTCGATAAAACCCCAGTCCATCAGCTTATACAATTTCTCCTGCATGTTCCCCCTCCTGTCATTATAGTATATTTTTTATAGTTGTCATTATTTTATGTATCAGCAGACATTTGTAAAAACGCTCATCCGCACCGCACCTGATGAAAGGCTTTGCATCATATTCCCGTAGCATCCGGCAGTCACAGCATATGAATAAATATTCCGCTGCGCAGCTTCGGCTCAAACCAGGTGGATTTCGGCGGCATCAGGCGTCCCGCGTCCGCCACCGCGAAGAGTTCCCGGATATCCGTCGGGTACAGCGCAAAAGCTGCCCGGCAGTCCTCCCCGCATCTTCTCTCCAGCTCATCGAGCCCCCGAATCCCCCCGACAAAATCGATCCGCTTATCCGTTTTGGGATCTTCAATGCCAAAAAACGGCGCAAGCACCCTTGTCTGTAAAATGGAGACATCCAGATTCCCCACCGGATCTTCCGAAAAACAATGAGGCTTTGCCCTCAGCCTGTACCAGCTTCCGTCCAGATACAGGGAAAATTCTCCTTTCTTTGCCGGCCTGCGGATATCTGATGTTCCCTCTTTTGAACAGATCAGTTTTTCCACGGTAAAATCCGCTTCCAGTTTCCGCAGCAGTTCCTCCACACCCATTCCGCCCAAATCTTTCAGCACCCTGTTGTAATCCAGAATACAAAGTTCCTCCTCCGGAAACAGCACCGACAAAAAGAAGTTAAACTCTTCCTCTCCCGTATAGTCCCGCAGCCCTTCCCTGCGCTTTAAGCCCACTCTGACCGCAGATGCACAGCGGTGATGCCCATCCGCAATATAGACCGCCTCCATCTTTTCAAACGCTTTCCTGACCGCCTGCTGGCTCTCCTCATCCGCCACCTGCCAAACCCGATGCCGGACGCCGTCCTCCGAAACCCAGTCATACAGCGCATCCGCCGCCGTCTTTTTCTCCATAATCTCCCGCAGCTTCGGGCACTGCCTGTATGCTAAAAAAATCGGTCCCGTCTGGGCATTGCAGGTATCCACATGGCAGATCCTGTCCTGCTCCTTATCCGCCCTTGTGTTCTCATGCTTTTTGATCACCTGCTTCTCATAATCGTCGATGGAAGCGCACGCCACAAACCCATGCTGCGTCCGCCCCTCCATGGTCAGCGCGTAGATATAATACATGGGCTTATCTTCCGTCACATAATCCCCCGCCGCGATCCGCCCATCGAGCAGTTCCTTTGCCTTTATGTAAACCCGCTCATCATACGTATCCACACTCTCATCGAAGGAAGTCTCCGCCCTGTCGATGGCCAGAAAGGAATCCGGGTTTTTCTTCACAATCTCCGCCGCCTCTCTCCTGTTATACACATCATAGGGCAGCGCCGCAATCTTCTCCACTTTTTCCGGCACCGGCCTTACCGCCCGGAACATTCTGATATCCGCCATAGTCATTTCCGCCTTGTCATACTTTTGGCAGCCGCCGTTTTTTCCACGCCATTCTCCCGTTTTGCGGAACATGGAGGCAGCAGCCCGAATCATTCGCTTATATATTAGTTTATCAAAATAAACTATACAACACAAGATTTCGGTGTTAAAATAATGAAAGAGTATATAACAATGTCATTTTGTTAACATTACCGGACGCGGGGAGAGAGATAAAATACTCCGTCGCCACGCTTCCGCTCGGCAAAAAGCGTAACGGACACTAAGCGCATGAGAAATTTTCCATGAAAATTCCTCATTTGCTAAGTGCCGACGCTTTTTAACGGGCTCCTTGAGCATTTTATCTCTCTCCCTGCTGAATAAATGGCTTAACTAAATACATTGACCACTATAATATTATTAAAAAATAATTCTGACAGGAGATTTTAATATGACAACGGAAGACAGAGAAATGTTCAACCGCATCAGAGAATATGCCGAAAAAGCCCTGGAGGGCTTCGACACCGATCCGCAGAAAACCCCGATTTCTTTCCAGCTTCAAAAACTCCGCCCTATAATGCAGGAGCTTGCAATGGAAAAGCAGATGTCCGTGGAAGATATTTTTATCAAATATATGGACCTGGCAAGCGAGGATGCCGTGGAGAGAGAAAAACAGTTTCAGGAAAATCTGGACAGCGACAACAGCTTTTCGGGACGGGCAAACCGGATGGAATAAATTTTTCTATCTGCCGGGACTGCTATCAGTCCCGGCTCCCTCTCAGGATATCATCAAATTTTTCGCCCGGGGTTCACTGCCCTTCTTTTTCTATCTTGATTTCCCAATGAATCAGAAACGTCAAGGCCGCGCGCACCGCAATAATCGCTGCAACCAGCGCAACTTCCGATAATTCCCTGACAATAACCGTACGCAGAATTTCACTGCCCAGTTTAAATTCCAGCCCCATTGCCATCCCCTGGGCAAGCTGCAGCCTCACATCAGGCGCACGGCGTAGATAACTTATCACACCCTTAATCCCCGATATAACAATAATGGCCATCCCCACTGATTCAAATCCATGTATGGAAATGGATGCTAATGTTTCCAATATCGCAGCAAATGTCTCATTCATATCATTTTTCCTTTCAACTGATCATACTCTTTTTCTCTTATGCAACTGTTCTGACCATTCATTATTTACAATACCCTGTTCCGCAAATCATAACCAACAATACTGTCCTTCTCCTCAAAACTGTCACAGACTGCCTTGATTATTCCCATCTGGTATCAAATACCTATCCTATTGGCGTATTTCATGCCATTCCCTACTTTATTCTATCCTTATATACCTCCTGTTTTTAGTGGCTGCTGTGCAGGTTAATCTTTTCATCGCCACCAGTTCATTCAGCAACTGCCTTGTTCTTGGTCCTTTTAATCCTATTTTTTCAGCAATCTCTTCTGTCTTATACAATACTTTTAATTCCATGCACGCAAGTATCTGTTTCTGCCTTTCAGATAACAACATCTCTTGCATTTCTGCTGATTTTTCTGCTGATTCTGCTGATTTTTTTGCTGATTGTTTTCCATTTTCCGGAACCATTCTAAGATAAAGCGTCACCTGATTAAGAGTAGTATCTTCTATCAATTCCGGTTTCACCCATCCTTCTTCTTTCCAAGTTGCCAATATGGAGGGAAATCCGGAACCTGCATTGTCACCAAATCCAACCATTCTAAGCATGGTCTGCATATGTGGATTCCTTGATTTTGAATTTCCACCCCGGTAAATATCCTCTAAAGGAAGCTTCAAAATGCCCGGATTCGTAAACTCAAAGCCATCGGACTTTTTTATCACTTTCAAAACACCTGCATCCATCAAATAATCAGCATGTATAATAAGGTTTACAAATGCCTCCCTCACTGCTTTGTGTATCGGAGTTTCATCTATACGCTGTATTCCCTCAAGTTTAAATGGTTTCTTCAAATCCTCTGTTAATTTAGGCGTTACTTTAGTAAAAAAATTAAAAAGATTATTCTCCCATGTTCCATCATAGGTAATTCTGTCATTCCAGCGAATATCCATTGTAATTTCGCTTTCGTTGCGATAATCCATAAAAATATTGTCAAACTCGTCCCGTACGGCAAGTCCATCACCAAACATCATAAGACCGGCAAGTGTCAATCCCTCCTTGCCCTCTCTTCTATCTTTTCTGTATCCACCAAGTTTTTCCAGAAATGATTTATCGTTAAGGGAATTCCAGACATGTCCATCATTCCTGATCTCAAAAATTTGTCGGTATTTCCGCAATGTCTCCTTGTCAACATCATCCATTGTATAGTATTCTAAAATCATCCCATCATTGCCATCCGGGTTTTGGTCACGAATCATTCCTCTGATTTCATATTCCGTTGCGTGATAGTCACCTTCGTTATTTCGCTTAAATGTCCCTTTATATGGATTCTCGCCAACATAAATCGGGCGCATTTTATAATCAGCTCTCGGCACTTTAATCACAATCAGGCTAATACCAAACTCTTCCACAATAAATACATCTTCATCCTTCAGAATATTACGGTTGACCTTACTGCTGTTAATGGTGTTCCAAAAATCCTCTACCTGTTTCTTTGTATTTTGAATTCCCTGTATCATATATCTTTCTTCCGAAAGCGTTTTCCTTTTATCTTCCTTCACACCAAGAATGATATAGCCGCCTTTGGTATTGGCAAAAGCAGAATACGACTCATAAGCAGAACGTGGCACATTGTTCCCCGCTTCTTTGCACTCTATATCTATTTTTTCACCTTTATATATTAACTGTTTTAATTCCTGCATGTTCATAAAACATCACCTGCCTAATCTTTATATGTGATATAAAATCAACATCAAATTTACAAATCCATCTTAATAGTTATTTAATAAATATATACACATGATAAAACCCTTTTCCGAAATCTAATGCCCGAAAAGAATGCTTTATATCCGGATAATCTATAACCATATTGGAACCATGATAAACAATCATATGGATATCCCCCTGACTTCAAAATATTCCCTGATATCTTCAATAATATATCCGGTACTCTGCGTGTGAAGCATTTCATAATTAGGAACTAAAAAGCCCATAATGCAATTCGTACTTTTCATCTTTCTATATACTTCGGAAGGATTTTGCTTCCAATGATTTGCACATGCATGAATCATATATATCACAAATGAAAATATATCTTTATTCATGGTTTTATTTCCCTTTCCTTCATGATCATCCCGATTCAGGAACAAATATATCATTTATTTTATCATGAATATATCGAAATATCTATTTCATATTATCCAATTCCACCATATTTATATATCTTTGTCCCTCATGCCGGCTTACTCCCCGCCTGTTTCAAGCCGCCCCTGTCAGGCGCACAAAAAACCTCCCGCGTCAACCACCAATGTTATTTAGTTAACATTAGCGTCAACCACGGGAGGCTTTATCAGTTATTTTAATGTGTTACAAAGAACATCACCGCGAACAGCACACCGATCACCCAGGTACCAACCCTGATCTCCTTTGCCCTGCCCGAAAACAGAGTGATAAAAATATAAGAGATAATACCAAAAGCGATACCATAGGAAATATTGTAAGCCATCGGCATCATCGCCACGGTCAAAAACGCCGGCACGGCGGTATCCGCATTCAACCAGTCAATATTCCTGACACAGTTCATCATCAGCACGCCCACATAGATCAGCGCCGCCGCCGTCGCACAGCCCGGCACAAGCGCCGCAAGAGGGCTGAAAAACATGGCGATAAAGAACAGAGCGCCCGTTACCATGGAGGACAAACCCGTCCTGCCGCCCTCTGCCACGCCCGCGGAAGATTCCACAAAGGTTGTAACGGTGGAAGTGCCGCACACCGCGCCGCAGGTGGTTGCAATCGCATCCGCCAGCATAGCCTTGTCCATGTTGGGCACCTTGCCTTCCTTTGTCAGAAGGTCCCCTCTTGCGCAGGCACCATAAAGCGTTCCCAGCGTATCGAACATGTCCACCAGACAGAAAGCAAGAGCCGTTGTGATCACCAGCACGATCAGCTCCGCCTGAGAATGCTCTGCCAGATATGCGGAAAAATCAAACCCTTCCGTAAATACCTTGCCAAAGGCCTGGGTGCCGAAATCACCGAAAGCAGTCAGCGGATTAAAGCTTAACGTCTCACCGAACCCCTCATAAAAACCGGGAACCGTAAAGCCCAGAATATAATAAGCTGCTGCGCCCCCCACAATACCGAGCAGCACGGAACCCTTCACACCGCGTTTGGACATAACGGCGATCGCGATCACGCTTCCCAGCGTCACAAGAATCGGCATCACCGAGCCCCATGTGGCGGTTCCCGAAAAAACATTGAGGGAAACCAGATTTACACAGGTGGCCGCATCGTTTACAATGATTCCGGCATTCTGCAGACCGATGAAAGCGATAAACAGGCCGATTCCGGCAGGAATCGCCACCCTCACCTGATCCGGGATCGCCTCAAAGATCTTTTCCCGAAGCCCCGTCACCGTTAAGATGATAAAGATAATGCCGTCCACCAGCACCAGTACCAGCGCATTGGCATAACTCAGCCCGAAGCCAAAACATACGGTATACACAAAAAACGCGTTCAGCCCCATACCGGAAGCCTGCGCCAGCGGCAGATTGGCAAGCACGCCGATCAGTATCGTACCGATCACAGCGGAGATCGCTGTCGCAATATAGATCGCATTGTAGGACACGGTGCCCAGATCGGAAAACATGCCGGCATTTACCATCAGGATATATGCCATCGCCATAAATGTTGTCAACCCCGCAAGTACCTCGGTTCTGACGGTGGAACCTTTTTCTTTCACCTTGAAGAAATTCTCCATATTCTTTTCTTCTCCTCCTTTGATAGGTGTGAGGAAAAGCTTATCGAAATCGTATCGGGAAAAAGATACATCTTTTGTACTTCATCTTTTCTTCCGGTAGTCAGATATTTACGGTATCTGGTAGAAACTCCGGAACCATATTATCCGGATTATATCGAAAAGCCCTTTCCTGAGTTTATAAAAATTTTATAATTGCTACGTTCCAAGTATAACATGCGCCGGATATCCCCACAATCGTCATATGTTACAAAGTTATCATAAAATTCAGATAATAATACAGATCATCTTCCCATTGCTCTCATTGACGATTCTCTGCATCGTATCCTGAAGTTTTAACTGACATTCATCACCCATCATACCGATTTTTCCGTGAATACCGTCCTGCACAAGCTGTTCCACGGTCTTCCCGAAAATATTTGTCTCCCAGATTCCCTCTTCCGCCTGCTCCTCGGCTTTGATAAACTCGATCAGATCCTTTGCCTGCTCCTCCGTGCCGACGATCGGCGCAATCTCCGTCTCGATATTGGCGCGGATCATATGGATAGAGGGACTTTCCGCCTTGATCTTCACGCCGTATTTGTTGCCGTGCCTGATAATCTCCGGCTCCTCCAAAGAAATCTCACCCTTCTCCGGCGCCACTACGCCGTAGCCCTTTCTCCTGACGCATTCCAGCGCCTCTTCCACCTTCACATACTCCCGTTTCATCGCCGCAAATTCCCGGAGAAGCTGCATAAGCTGGAACTCGTTCTCCACCCTCTGCCCCATCATCTCACTGAGCAGTTCATAATAATAACTTTCCTCCACTTCCAGCGCGATCCGTATCGTGCCATCCGCCAGGGAAATCTGCTCTAACTTTACATTGTTGATATAGGGGCTCTCCAGCACAAGATCCTGTTTCATAAACTGATGCATCGTGCTGACGGTCCTCATCAGCTCCCGCACCGTTTCGATCAGCGCCTGCTTCATCTCATGCTCATAGGGCAGCATCTCCACCCATCTGGGCATATAAAACTCAATCTGGGACACCGGGAACTCATAGAGCGCTTCCTGCAGAATCTGCTGCACATCCCCCTGCTTCATCTGTTCGCAGTTCACCGGCAGCACCGCCACATGATAGGTTTCCTCCAACTCCCTTGCCGTCTGCCTTGTCTCCTCACTGTAGGGTTTTGCTGAATTTAAAATGATCAGGAAGGGCTTGCCCATCTGTCTTAACTCCTGTGCCGTGCGCTCCTCCGCTTCCCTGTATTCATTTCTTCCAAACTCCCCGAAACTGCCGTCGGAAAAAACGGCAATGCCTATTGTGGAGTGATCCTTGATCACCTTCTCCGTTCCGATCTCCGCCGCCTGCGTAAAAGGAATCTCCTCCTCAAACCAGGGCGTCTTTACCATCCGCTCCACATCTTCTTCCATCGCGCCCGCCGCCCCGGGAATCATAAAGCCAACGCAGTCCACCAGGCGGACCTTCATATTGATCCCGTCCTGCAGGCTGATCTCGGCTGCCTCCTGAGGAATAAACTTCGGCTCCGTTGTCGTGATTGTTTTCCCGGTACCGCTCTGGGGCATTTCATCCAGCGCCCGCAGCCTCTCATGCTCATTTTCCATATAGGGCAGCACAAGGAGGTCCATAAACCGTTTGATAAATGTGGATTTTCCTGTTCTGACAGGTCCCACCACGCCCAGATAGATCTCCCCGTCCGTCCGGAATTTAATGTCCCGGTATAAATTAAATTCTTTCTCTTTTCCTGCGGCTTCCCCCGCCGCCACTGCCGTATTCAAATGTTCCATAAAAATCCCCTCCATAAACTGCCTGATTACCATTATCTTGTAACAGTTTATGAAGGGGATAGTGCCTGTATGACTTTAAATTATAATTGCCTGATATCGGCATCGCTCAGAACTCATAAGTCCTGCCTTCTTCCCGCAGCGAAACCATGTTTTTCACCTGCGGCCTTTTTGCCAGATACGTCCTGATAATCTCAGGATGTTTCCAGAAATGCATCGGAAACACGGCTTTTGCCTCCGCCGTCTCCAAAAAAATATCCATGCCGTCAAAAGCAAACTCCTCCTGTCTGGGATCAAGGGGAACAAAGGCGATATCAAAACGCCGCCCTCTGATCCGATCCATCTCCCGGCGGAAATTTGCTTCCATATTATTGTTGTGAGCTTTCGTCTCCTCCGCCCATTTCCAGAGATTTAAGTCGCCTGCATGATAAAAGCGGTACTTTTTATCTCCCTCCGAAACCGTAACAAGATATGCCACGCCTGCGTCCGTAGAACGCAGCGTCTCTACCACAGCTTCATCCTCTTCCAGGCGATAAACCTCGTGGGCTTTTACGAACAGCAGCTCATGTTCTTTCCCGATAAGTTCCTCCGCCTGCTTTCTGCGGATATCTTTTGAGAGCACATAGGTAATGCCCTGCCTTCCATGCTGCAGTGCATAAATCTCTTTGTTGTAATGATCCTGATGACTGTGGCTGACAAATACGATCAGCTTTTTTTCCGGTAAAAACACCGGCAGCTTCCCGGTGTAGTAGTCAAAGAGCAGATAATGCCCTTTTGTCTCCGCCAGAAAGCCGCTGTGTCCCAAATAGGTAATTTTCATGCCGTTTTCACTCTCCATGCGCCGTATTTTATGCCGATACGGCGCCGTGTGGGTTGTTTTTCCTTCTATCCTCAGTCTTCCATTGTCAAAGAGCCCTTCTGCGCCCTTGTCTTGCTGTAGGCAAACAGCAGCAGGGAACCGATCACACCTGCGGAAATCGCATTTAAAAGCGTTGCCGTAATGCCCTGCGTAAATACCAGATTCACGGGCTCCGCATAGATCACGATATCCAGTACTGGCGCCACAATAATCCATGCTATCGCGTTGGAAACAACCTGATATACATTGAACAGCAGAATATCCTTACCGCCGAATATCCCTTCATCCACTTTCAGCTTCGGATATACAAGTCCTGTTCCGAAACACGCAACACCGCTGGCAATTACCCAGCTCCACCATGCGGAACCGTACTGCACCGAATCAGACAGCGCATGGCCGATAAAAGCGATGAGCCCCCCGCAATAGGTCCGAACAGTGCGCCGAAGAACGCGCCGATACCGTATGCGGTCTGAATTTCCGTCTCGGGAATACCGGTGGGAACCTTCACATACATGAACAGCAGTGTAAACAACGCCGCACCAAGCCCTGTCGCCACAATGGTCTTGGTCTTAAACTCAAATAATTTCTTCTGCATCTTATATCTCCTCCTTAGTCTGCGGCATAATGCCGCAACGGTTTTTATAAGGAAGCGTCCGAAAACGGCCGCTCTCCCTGGCACATTCTTTTTCAGAATATACCGACACAAAAAGAGTACATAATATCAGGGTGTTTGTCAAGTAAATACAAAGTTTTATATCAAATACTTAATGTACAAACTCCACCGTCCACTCAGGACCGTAGTTCAGTCCGTACTGATCACAGAAGCTTCCCTGGCTGACCGCCAGCGCCACCTTCATCAGTTCATTATTGTAGACCATCGGCGCTCCCTTTTCGGCATACCCGAAGCTCTTATGGAACAGCACTTTTCTGTCAAATTTCACTTCCCCGTTATGGCGGACAATCACATGCACATTCTCCCCATAGGAAAATCCTGCTTCCTCAAAGGTCTTAAGCGGTATATTGGTCCAGAGATTTCCAAAATTCGGATCGTTGATCTCAAAAATACCCTGCACTTTTCCCGGCTCTGCCACAGGTTCCAAAATTTCATGCTCCACAATCTCCTCCACCGGATACTCAGGGCCTACGCCCTCGAAATCAATCATACCGCTGGCAAGGCGCGCCGCCGTATACCCGAACAGATCCCTTCCGTGGAAGATCGCAACCCCCTCCGTGCCTTTTCCGCGCAGACGGTTTACGCTCTCATCGATCTCCCGCACCGCTTCGATACCGATAAATCTCTTTACATGCGTCAGAGAACCGTTGTCCGGCGTCACGACATAATAACCGTCCACGGTTTTTGCCACACAGGCACGGCGCTTTGTGCCAACTCCGGGATCTACCACGGACACATAGATCGTCCCCTCGGGCCAGAACTGCAGGCTCTGATACAGCCGGTAGCTGGCGCTCCAGGTATCGTACTGGGGCAGCTCATGGGTTCCGTCCATAATCTCCAGTTCCCTGTCCACGGTCTTTACCACCCCGTACATGGAACTTACCGCCCCTTCCTTGTACGTAAAATCTGTCTGAAATACTAAAATTGGTTTCATACTAATCCTCCATTCTTATCATTTCCTTTTGGGAAAATATCTTTTTTTATACAAACGGATTCCAGAATCTTGATCCGTTCACCAGAAACGACATACACAGCGATCCCGCCAGAATAGCCGCCCCGAACAAAAGCGCCCCCCAGTCTCCCTTTTTCATCGGTTTTGCCACATACCAGGTCCTCTTTTTATGTTTCCCGAAGCCCCGCAGATCCATCGCATTGCTGATCAGTTCGATCCGGTCCAGCGTGGAAAAAATAAGCGGAATACAGATATTCATCGTATTTTTCACCCTGACGCCCAGTTTCTCCTTCCTGGACAGATCCAGCCCCCTGCTCTGCTGCGCCACCGCGATATCCTGATAGCTGCGGATCATATCCGGAAAATACCGCAGCGTCAAGGACAGGGCATAGGATGCCTTATAGCTCACCCCTATCCGGTTTAAGGAAGCCGCAAACTCACTGGGATTGGTTGTCAGAAGAAAGATCATCCCCAGCGGCACCACGGACGCATATTTTGTCGTCTTGGTGATCTGATACAGAAGCTGTTCCTGCGTCACCACATAAAAATTCGTGATCTGAAACAGTTCATGCCTCGTTCCGTAGATCTCCGTACCGTAAACCGGACTGAATAAAAAGGTCAGTATAAAGTTCATCAGCAGAAAGATAATGACATAGATCAGCATAATCTTAATCTGCTTAAACTGCAGTCCCGAAGCTTTGAAGATCACCGCCGATACCGCCATGACAAACAGAATATATCTGATATCATAGGAGAACATCACCGAAAAGGTCATAAATATAAAACAAAACAGCTTGGTCAGCCCTGACAGATTAAAGATAAAATTATCTCTGTCCGTATAGTCGAACAGCTTTGCTTTCATGATCTCATGTTCCTCCTTTCATAGTCGATAAACTTCTGCACAAACCCCTGGGCATCCCCGATCCCCATCAGCTTTGCCAGCTCATAGAGGGATGTCACTTTCAGATTCGCCCTCGCCGCGATCTCCTCGTTTGTCAAAATCTCCACCGCACTGGCGTCCCCGATCTTTTTCCCGTCACAGATCACAATGGCATGAGAAGTATATTCCAGCATCAGATGCATATCGTGCGTGATCATCAAAATCGTCACGCCGGATTCATTCAGACTCTTCAAAAACTCCATGATCTCCGTATAATGATGATAATCCTGCCCCGCCGTAGGCTCGTCCAGGATCAGTATCTTCGGATTCATAACCAGCATGGAAGCGATCGTCACCCGCTTTTTCTGCCCGTAACTGAGAGCCGAGACAGGCCACTTCCGAAAAGGCGTAAGCCCGCAGATTTTCAGCGCCTGCTCCACCCGTTTTTCAATCTCCTCCTCCGCCACGCCGTTCAGCCGAAGTCCAAGCGCCACCTCATCGTAAATCATGGGCTTACAGATCATCTGGTTCGGGTTCTGCATCACATAACTGATAATCCGAGAACGCTCTCTGATGGTCTGCCCCTTCATATCCTCACCGCCGTAGAGAAGCCTTCCGCCATCCTCCTTCACAAAGCCGCAGATCACCTTTGCCAGCGTACTCTTTCCCGCGCCGTTGGTCCCTACGATGCTGACCATTTCCCCTTCCCGGATCTCAAAATTGACATCCTGCAGAATCCTGCGCTTTTTCGTATACTGAAAGTCCAGATGCTCCGCCGCCAGAATGGTCTGCCGCTCTTCTTTTTCCGGCTTCGCCAGCGTCTCGCTGTCCCACTTAAGGACCGCATCCTGCACCGCGGAAATATCCAGCGTGGCGAGCCTGCCTGCGCGGTGCGCCTCCGTCAGCTTCACCCCCGCGTATTTCAGCGCCGTCACATACAAAGGCTCCCGAATCCCGTATTTCCCCAGAATGTCCGCCGCCATCATCTCATCCGGCTTCATATCCGCCACGATCCGCCCGGCGTTCACCAGAACAATCCTGTCCACCTCCCGATACAGCACATCCTCCAGACGGTGCTCGATGATCACCACCGTCTTATGGTATTCTTTCCAGACTCTGTCAATCAGATCGATAGCCGTCTTTCCGGTGGCCGGATCCAGATTTGCCAGAGGCTCGTCAAACAGAAGAATATCCACATCATCCACCAGGACGCCCGCAAAAGCAACTCTCTGCTTCTGCCCGCCGGAGAGTTCAAAGGGAGAAGATTTGAGCAGCGTTCCCATATCCACCATATCCGCAACTCTCTGCACCGTCTCCTTCATCTCATCCTGCGCCACCAGGTCATTCTCCAGCGCAAAGGCAATATCCTCCCCCACGGTCAGCCCGATAAACTGTCCGTCCGCATCCTGCAGAACCGTTCCCACCCGTTTGGAAAGTTCAAAAATGTTCATCTCCTGCGTCTCTTTTCCGCAGATTTTTAAAGAACCCTCCACTTTCCCGTGATAGGAAAACGGGATCAGCCCGTTTAAACAGTGCCCCAGCGTACTTTTCCCGCTGCCGCTGGGCCCTACGATCAGTACCTTTTCCCCCTCATGGATTTTCAGGTCGATATCGTGCAGCGTGGGCTCCGCCTGACTGAAGTACTGGAAGGAAAAATGTTTAAATTCTATGACCGCATTTTTTTTACCGGCTTCCTCCATCGTTTCTCTCCCCCTTCTCTTCTTTATCTTATCTTTATCAATGTCCTTTCGTTAACCCGGACATTGCTTCCCGCATCGTGAAAAAGCACCGACTGTCCACCGGTGCTTTCTCTTTTCTTTTTATAAACCTACTTCACAACGCGCACCCTGAATACGCCCTTCACATCCCGCAGTTTTGCAATCAACGCTTCATCCGGCCTTGTCTCCACATCCAGCATCGTATAAGCCAGTTCTCCCCTGGACTTATTTGTCATATCGGAAATATTGATGCCCGCATCGCCTAAAATGGAGGTGAATTTTGTAATCATGTTGGCAATATTCTTATGGAACACCGCAATACGTCCCTCCTTGGTACAAATCCCCATATCACAGTTCGGATAATTTACGGAGTTGACAATATTGCCGTTTTCCAGATAATTCCTCAGTTCTTTTACCGCCATTTTTGCGCAGTTATCCTCGGACTCTTCCGTGGAAGCCCCGAGATGGGGGATCACAATGCATCCCTCCTGTCCCGCCGTAATGGTATTGGGGAAATCCGTCACATACTTTCTGATCCTGCCGGAACGGATGCCCTTTAATACCGCCTTTTCATCCATCAGCACATCCCTGGCAAAGTTCAGAAGAATCACGCCCCGCTTCATCTTTGCGACCGCCTCTTCATTCACCATGCCCTTTGTCGCCTCCATCAGCGGCACATGGATCGTGATAATATCACAATACTCATAAATATCGTCCACATTCAGCACATGATGCACATCGCGGCTCAAATTCCACGCCGCATCCACGGATACATAAGGATCATAGCCGTAAACTTCCATGCCCATATGCTTTGCCACGTTCGCCACCCGCACGCCGATGGCGCCGAGCCCGATAATACCAAGCTTCTTTCCCTCAAGTTCGGTGCCCGCAAATTTCTTTTTCTCTTTTTCCGCCGCTTTCGCAATATCCGGATTATCCTGCGCGGACTTCACCCACTCGATGCCGCCCACCACATCCCGGGAAGCAAGCAGCATACCCGCGATCACCAGTTCCTTTACGCCGTTTGCGTTCGCCCCCGGCGTATTAAATACCACAATACCCTTCTCCGCGCATTTTTCAAGCGGGATATTATTGACGCCGGCGCCTGCTCTCGCCACCGCCAGAAGATTTTCCGGCAGTTCCATCTCATGCATGGAGGCGCTTCTTACCAGAATACCGTCCGCCTCGGCTATTTCGTTTGTCTTTGTGTAATCCGGTGTAAACCGGTCAAGCCCTACCCGCGCGATAGGGTTTAAGCAATGATATTTATACATAATATTTTATCTTCCTCTTTATTTCCGGTTCCGCATTCGCCGGTTACTTATTCTCTTCTTCAAACTTCCGCATAAATGCCACCAGCGCTTCCACGCCTTCCTTCGGCATCGCATTATAGATGGAAGCCCGCATACCGCCCACGGTTCTGTGCCCTTTCAGGTTTTCAAACCCGGCTTTTTTCGCCTCCGCCACAAACAGCCCGTCCAGTTCCGCATTCCCTGTCACAAAGGGTACGTTCATCAAAGAGCGGTCCTCCTTTCTGACGGTCCCCCGAAACAGCTTACTTTCATCGAGAAAATCATAGAGCACTTTCGCCTTCTCCTCATTGCGGCGTTTCATTTCTTCCAGCCCGCCCATGGCTTTCAGCCATCGAAACACTTTGCCGCAGATATAGATCCCGTAACAGGGCGGCGTATTATAGAGCGAATCATTGTCCGCATGTGTCTTAAACTTCATCATCGTAGGTGTACACGGCAGCACTTCGTCAGAGATCAGATCCTCCCTTATGATCACAATCTGTACCCCCGCAGGACCGACATTTTTCTGAACGCCCGCATAAAGCATACCGTACTTTGTCACATCCACAGGTTCGGACAAGAAGCAGGAGGAAACGTCAGCCACGAGAATTTTTCCCTTCGTATTCGGCAGCGTATGGTATTTTGTGCCGTAGATCGTATTATTCTCACAGATATAGACGTAATCCAGATCATCGGAAATTTCCAGATCGGAGCAGTCTGGTATGTAGGAAAAAGTCTGATCCGCAGAGGATGCCAGCTCGATCGCCTCGCCGTAGATCTTCGCCTCCTGATAAGCCTTCTTTGCCCACTGCCCCGTAATAATATAGCCCGCCTTTTTATGCTTCATCAGGTTCATCGGCACGGAAGCAAAAATAAGACTTGCGCCGCCCTGCAGAAACAGCACTTTATAATGTTCGGGTATGTTCATCAGCTCCCGCAGATCAGCCTCCGCCTCTTTGATGATTTTATCATACACTTTGGACCGGTGGCTCATCTCCATCACGGACATCCCGCATCCCTCGTAATCCAGCATTTCGGCAGCGGCCTCTTTCAATACTTCCTCCGGAAGCACTGCGGGACCTGCCGAAAAATTATATATTCTCGCCATTGTCATTCCTCCTGTCTGTTTCACATACAAATTTATTCTACCTTTTCAGGACGGAGAAGTCAACTTTGAATCCATTTTTATCGCAATAATTGATTCCCTCCACCGCTCTTTACTTATCTTCCTCCTCATAATACATCACCACCGGCACCCCTATCTCTATCATGCCGTAGAGCTTCTCCGCCGCCTCAAGGGGCAGATTGATACAGCCGTGGGAGCCTTCCTTTTTATAGATCTCCCCGCCGAACTCATCCCGCCAGAGCGCATCGTGTATACCCACGCCGCCCTTCACCGGCATCCAGTAATTCACATGGGACGCATATCCGGGACCTCTGAGAATCCGGTTTTTCTGTTTTCCGTATACAAAGTATACTCCCTCCGGCGTCGCCCTGCGCCGCATCATGTTACCTGTCACGATGGGCGTCTCAATCTCCACTTCTCCCGCCTGATAAAACCAGAGCTTTTGCTTTGTCATATTGATCTCGATATAGGTATCTCCTATATCATTTTCCCCTCTGGCATAAGCCTCCCGGCGGTAGGCGGGCGTATGGGTTTCGCTGCACCGCTTTGCAAGAGCCTCCGAAAGCCATTTCACCTCCGCTTTTTTGTCCAGTTCCGTCCCGTAGTTTCCTTTTTCAAGCGTAATACTGCCCCCGCCTGTCATCATAAACTCCCTGGGCCTGCCGTAAGTATCATAGGCAGCGGCAAGCTTCCCGATCGCCGCCTCCACCTTCTCCTGATCCCAGCAAAAGCTGCCGTCTTCCCCCCGGACAGGCACGGATTCCCTGCCGTCCCTCTCCCGGATCAATGGGGCATTTTCCTCCCCGGCGTCCTCCAGCATCAGCAGGTCCGCCAGCGCCTTTTGATCAAATCTCACCTGTTCCGCCCCCATATCATAAACGATCTCAAAGTCAATAAAATCTTTCAGTTCCCGATAAAGCGCCTCCTGCCCCTTTTCCTCCGGGCTTATCTCCTCATCATAATAGCAGGCGGAAGAAAGGACGATGCTCTCTTTTCCCTTTTCCACAGCTTCCAGACATTCCGTCAATGCCCTCTCCACATCCAGCCGCCTCTTTTTTCCGTCATACAGTAAAAACCCTTCTTCCCCATCCTTTAACAGCCTGATGCACGCCTCCCTGTCCAGTTCCGCCCGCACCCTTTCATCCGCCAGAAATTCTTTTTTAAATTGTTCTTTTCCTTCTTCCGTCAGGATAACGGCAGGCTCCAGTTCGTAGCCGCCTTTTTGCAGAAACAGATTCTTCACCCACATAAGCGGCCTCTGATTTTGCAAAAGCTGTCTCAGCCCTTTTGTATAATCCTGTTCTGCCATCCGCTCATCCAGCACAAAATGGCTGCTCCCCCTCTCCCCCTCCGGTTTCTCTTCCCCGCAGCAGATCGGATATATCACCTCAAGCCCCGGCTCTGCCGTCAAAGAAAGCAGCTCCGCATTGACCTCCTCCACGTTCTTTCCGGTACAGTAGACACCGTTGATCCAGGTACCGAAAGAAAAACCTTCCATATAATAAAAGGCAATCCCCAGATAGGCGCCCGCACATAACAGTATCAATGAGATAATAACATAGCGAATCTTTTTT
Source organism: Lachnospiraceae bacterium (assembly GCA_022799355.1). Lineage (GTDB taxonomy): Bacteria > Bacillota > Clostridia > Lachnospirales > Lachnospiraceae > 1XD8-76. The sequence continues at coordinate 33,517 of JAAWOG010000014.1, forward strand.
CCTGTTTTCATAATATCCTCTTTTGTTACTTTGTTTCTTCCGTCTCTTTACGGCTTCTTACATCATACCACACTTCCTCTTTTTTTGAAAATTGATTTCCATGGCTGAATATTCATTTTTTGTAACAGTTCAGCCTTTTGGCTGCACCGTTACCATTTTTTTCATTTCATAGGACGCAATTTCCTATGAAATGAAAAAACGAGACTCTGTCACATTTACTGCAACAAAGTCTCGTTTTTCCGGCAGTTTATCTTCTACTCGTCCGTCATGGTAAAAAGACGGCAGTTTTCACCCAGCAGATCCTGCACATCAAATTTTTCCCTCGCCAGTTCTATCTCAAGATTAGCAGCTATCGCAAAAGAATCGGTTTGTTCCTTCTTTACAATATCCATGGCCTTCTTCAGCGTTTCGGTCATTTCACTATAATTCCAGGTATAAGTTTCTCCCGGCTCCTGCGGCCAGCCAAATACGCCAAAGACCGCTCCGTCATAATCTGCCGGACAATAGAGCGTCATCTCCGCAACATAGTATGTATCCCGCATTTCGTCCTTCCAAAGATAAAATGTTATCTGCTGATCTGCTCCTTCTCCCCAGAGTTTCCTTGTACCAATGGAATCTCCCTCCACTAGTCCGGTGTAGTCGGGGTGACCGCCGCCGAGACACGATATCGCATTTCCCGTATAACGGTCAAAAAAGAATTTCCCAAATCTCGGAACCTTATATCCCTGAATCACTTCCGGCGGCAGATCAAGGTCAAGATCGCTGTAATAACTGTCCGATGCGGAAGTATCAAAGGTCAGCGTCACCGTTATCTCCTTATGCTCTCCCACAATATTTTCCGTCATCTCCACACTTCCCGCGACATCCTCCTTCCCCGCGAACAGTAATGAGTTATCCTCCTGCGGTACCCCTATCGGACAGTTAAGGGAAAAGTCTCCCTTAGGCGTTATCGCCATGCCGCTTGCCGCCAGCCAGTCTGCGGGCTCCTCAACCGTCTCCTCCGGCATTTCCGCCTCTCCGCTTTCGGCATCCGTATTCTCCTCATTTTCCGGCGCAGTCTCTTCATCCGTAATCCCTTCCGCCACAATCCCTTCCTCCACAGCCCCTTCCTCCGTCTGCACAGTCTCTTCCGGCGCCGCCTCCTCTTTCCCACAGCCTGAAAGTGTCACCGCCATGGCAATCGTCAAAAAATATGCGAGCATTTTTTTCCTCATCTCGTCCCTTCCTCCTTCTTTTTTCCCTTGCTTGCAGACACTGCTCTGCTTTTCAGGGCAGGCTGCCCTTAAGCTGTTATCATAATACCCCCCCAATCCATTTTGTCAAGTTCCTTTGGCCGCTTTGTTATCTTGTAACAGTTCAGCCTTTCGGCTGCACTGTTACGTTATCTTCATCATATTTTTTAATTTCTCTTGTCATGTATCCGTTCTTCTGTTATACTCGTCTTGTGAAAACAAAAAGTTGACTTTGCAGTTTGTCCGTTTATAATATATATTTCATACTGCACGTTATCTTTAAAAAGCATTTCGGACACCTTTTTCGCCTGTGTCCCGTATATCCGACGTATCGTTATGGCTTTCACCGACTTTTCACATACCGTAACTCATTTATATCGCAGCTGAAAGGATTTTTATGTCTTCACAAACAATGATCGGTGACAGACTGTGGGATGAAATTCTAAAAGCCATTGTCTACACCATGCCAAATCAACTCTTTCCTCTTATCAAAGAAGTCTATGGTAAAGAATACCCTCCTGATACCCCTATCAAACTGCTGGGTACGGAACACTCTACCTATCTGGACGATCCTGAAAGCACTCCTTCTTCCAAACTGATGGATATTTCGCTTTTGATCGCAGATACGGATTACTACCATATTGAGTGCCAGATGGGAAACGACAGAATGATGGCCATCCGTATGATCTCCTACGACCTGCACTATGCAATCGAGCACTGCATGTCAAAAAAACTAAACGCTGACGAAATCATCATTCACTTTCCCCGATCCATGGTACTCTACCCCGAGCAGAACCATCGTATTCCGGACAGTTTAAAGTGCCGTGTTATCTTTCAGGATGAAAGCCAACATCTTTACCGGATTCCCGCCGTAAAAATTCAGTCCTACTCCCTTCGGGAAATCCATCAAAAACATTTAAATCTGTTCATCCCATATCTGCTGCTCCGATTAAAGCCGCGCATTTCATCAAAAAGGAATCCTCTGACTAAAAAGGAATTGACAGAATTTATAGATGATATTATAGTTATATTACAACAGGATTTAATCAATGGATATTTAACGAAGCAGGAATGCAGTGACTATATCAATCTGCTCACCCGTGCTTCCGAACATATTTTTTCCCACTGTCCGAAGTATCATAAGGAGGTGCAGCACATGACAAAACCGCTTATCATTCTTCCCGGTATGGAGATTGCGGAATTAAAAGCAAGCATTGCTGAAAAAGATTCTGCTCTTGCCAAAAAAGACTCCGAAATCGCCGAGCTCCGCGCAAAGCTTGCCGCGCTGGCTTTTCCGCCCGTATCATCACAGTAACCCTTATTTTCAAAAGCAACTCCGCATCCCGCCCTTTTCATAAAAAAGTAACATTTGTTCCTTGCGTCGTAACAGATCCGCACCTAAAATACAACGCAAGGAGGAACATACCATGAAACTATTACATTCAGGCCTTCCCATCCATATGCGGGATGCCGACGGCACATTATCTTTTGAAGAAGGACTCCTTTGTGACGGCTCTTCCTCAAAAAACGTCGGTCAGATGGCTGGGCTTCTCAAAAATCCTGATTACCCCGACAAAGACGAACGGATGTATGACGCATACCGCAACATCCGCTTCCCCGAACATGAAGAACTGTTTAAACGTTTTGACTTCCGCTATGATATCACCGCAATACAGCCCGGAACAGTGAACGGTGAATTTAAAAAAACCTCCGGACACTACCACGGCTATATTGCGGGCGGGCTTCATCCCTATCCGGAAGTCTACGAAGTGATCCGGGGTGAAATCCTCTTTATCCTGCAAAAATCCTTTCATTTTGACAGGGATAAGGAACTTTCCATCACGGAATGCAGGGCAGTCCATGTAAAAGAAGGAGAGGCAGTCATTATACCGCCCTACTGCGGGCATGGTTCCATCAACCCAACTGACGGCGTTTCCGCGTTCAGCAACCTTGCTGTCATTTCCTGCCCTCTGCACTATGAACCCGTCCGGGAAAAACACGGGCTTGCCGTTTACGCGGTAAAAGATAACGATACTTTCAGGCTAATCCCAAATGAACATTATGAAAACCTTCCGCCGGTCAGATTATGCCGCCCTGTGGAAAATCCGGCTCTCGGTATCGAATTTGGCGTCCCCTGTTATCATACCTTTATCACCCACCCGGAACGATATGACTTTCTTTTACATCCTGATTCCCATATGGAGACTATAGACAACATGACAACGGAGGTATTTTCATGAAATTACAGATTGCAGTGGATATTGCGGACAGCAGAAAAATTCTGGAAATCGCGGAGCAGATCTCAGATATCATCGATATCTTTGAAGTGGGTACGCCTGCCATAATGAAAGAGGGAATGCTTCCCGTAAAAATGCTGAAAGAAGCCTGGCCGGATATGACGGTTCTTGCGGACAGCAAGATTGTGGACGGCGGCGCAATGGAATGTAAGGATATCTGTGAGAGCGGCGCCGATATCGTAACCGTCCTTGCTCTTGCCGATAACGCTACCATAAAAGAGGTGGTAAAAACAGCACATCAGTATGGCAGAAAAGTTCTGGCGGACCTGCTGTGCGTAACGGATATTCCAAAGCGTTCTAAGGAACTGATCCAAATGGGCGTCGATTATATCGGTGTACATACCGGCGTCGATATGCAGCAGGAAGGACGCACACCCCTTGCGGATCTTCGGGAACTGATCGCCAGCGTCGGGACATCCTGCGCTGCCGTCGCCGGCGGTGTCAATTTGGATTCCCTGCCGGATTATGCAGCGGAAAATCCGGCAGTCATCATAGCCGGCAGCGCGCTCTACAAAGCGAAAAATGTAAGAGCTGCCGTACTGAAAATGAAGGAGGTAATGCACTCATGACAACAAAAGAAATTTTATTAACCATAACCGATGAACTGACCGACTGTCTTGCGGACCTGAAGGAAGAACAACTCTCCGAACTTGAGCTGCTTATCCGGAAAGCCGATAAGATTTTCGTAGCAGGGGCAGGGCGCTCTCTGATGATGATCCGTGGGCTTGCCATGCGGCTTATGCATATGGGCTATAAAGCCTATGTGGTAGGGGAGACGACCACGCCCGCCTTAGAACCCGGCGATCTGCTTATCATTGCCTCAGGAAGCGGCAATACGGAAACCCTGACGGCAATTGCCGATAAATGCAAACGCCTCGGCGGCGTCCTTGCCCTGATCACCACCATGCCCGATTCCAATATCGGACAAAAGGCTGACTGTATCGTCCATATTCCCGCCTCCACCACCAAAAACAGCGAAAACAAAAGGCGTTCCATCCAGCCCGGCGCCAACACCTTTGAGCAGTCCGTACTGCTTCTGGGAGATGCCATAATCATCAGAATGATCAGCGAAAACACGATAGATGAAAATAATAAACAGCTTATGAAGCTGCACGCAAATCTTGAATGATCACCATATGACGGAAGGTTTTAAAAATAACCATGAATGATCTGTTTTCTTATGAACATATACAGCGTTTCAATGAGACGGAACTCGGCATCTACAAATATATCACAGCCAACAAGGAAAAAGCCGCCTATCTCACCATCCGGGAACTGGCGGAAGAAAACCATGTTTCCACCGCTTCCATTCTGAGATTCTGTGAGAAGGCAGGATGCGACGGCTACTCCGAGTTTAAGGAAAAGATCCGCAGCATACTGGGGGAGAAACCATTTACTCCCCCGGGAAGCGATGTGGAAGAGATTCTGCAGTATTTTAACCGCACCTGCACCGGCGCTTTTGAAGAGATGATTGAGAAGGCGGCGGCAATGATCCGCCCCGCCGAAAGCGTTATTTTTGTGGGTATGGGCGCCTCGGGAACACTCGGGGCATACGGCGCGCGCTATTTTTCCAATCTGGGAAAATTTTCTTCCAGTATCGAAGATCCCTATTACCCGCTGCTTCAGGATATGCGGGATCATGTGCTGGTTATTGCCCTCTCCGTCTCAGGGGAGTCCATGCCCATAATTAATCTGCTGCAGAACTTTCGGAGCCATAACTGTAAAATCCTCAGCATCACAAACCACCCGACTTCCACTATCGCCAAAATGGCAGACATGAACATATCCTATCATCTGACAGACAAAAAAACAGATCCCTACTGCAACCTCACCACGCAGGTACCTGTTATTTTTCTGATAGAAATATTAGCCCGCCGGATTTCATAACGGATGATCTCATAACGAATCCGGCGGATTCTTTATCAGTCGGAAAGTGCCTGCCGATATCGGCTTACACTTTCCGCCCTTTTCTTCTTCCTATTTCAAAATCTCATCGATACGCCTCAATTCATCCTCCGTAAACTCCATCTTTTCTATGAAACCTATATTTTCCTTTAACTGCTCCCAGTTTCTGGCGCCGGAAATTACCGATACGCTTTCCTTCCTGGACAGTATCCAGGAAAGCGCCATCTGTGGAAGGGCCTGTCCTCTTTCCTGTGCCAGCTCATGGAGCTTCTTCGCCTTCTCAATATTTTCTTCCGTGATCAGGGAATCCTGTTTATGGAAAGTCCCCCTTGCCGCCCTGCTGCCTGCCGTAATACCGTTAAAATATTTCTTTGTCAAAAGCCCCTGTGCCAACGGTGAAAAACACACCGCACCGATCCCTTCTGCTCCCAGCACATCGTAAAGGCCGTCCTCCACCCAGCGATCAAACATGGAATACGAAGGCTGATGTACCAACAGATGGATTCCCATCCCCTTTAAAATATCACATGCTTTTTTCGTCTCTTCCGCAGAGTAATTGCTCACTCCCACATACAGCGCTTTCCCCCTTCGCACCGCGCAGGCAAGCGCATCCATGGTTTCCTCCAAAGGTGTCTCCGGATCAGGCCTGTGATGATAAAAAATATCCACATAATCCAGCTTCATCCGCTTTAAGCTCTGATCCAGGCTGGCGGTCAGATATTTTTTAGAACCCCAGTTTCCATAAGGCCCCTCCCACATATCATATCCGGCTTTTGTACTGATCAGCATCTCATCCCGATAGGGCTTAAGGTCCTTTTCCATAATTCGCCCAAAGGTCTCCTCCCCGCTCCCGTAAGGCGGTCCGTAATTATTTGCCAGATCAAAATGTGTGATGCCGTTATCAAATGCTTTTGTCACCGTTTCTCTGCAGGTTTCAAACTCGTTGATTCCGCCGAAATTCTGCCAGAATCCCAGCGATATAACCGGAAAGAGCAGCCCGCTCCTCCCACACCTTCTGTACTTCATTTGTCCATATCTCTTATTATCTGCCTGATACATTCTCTTCTCCTTTCCCTAAAACCATATGCCGCCTTTTCGGAAGCCTGATCTTTACCACGCATCCCATCCCCGGTCTGCCATACAGTTTTATCCCATATTGTTCTCCAAAATGCAGGCGTATTCTCAGATTCGTGTTAAACAATCCGATATGTCCCTCTCCTGCCTTTCCTTCTTTTAATTGCCGCTGCAGTTCTCTCAGCCTGCTTTCAGGTACCCCCACGCCATTGTCGATCACGGAAATAACGACTTCCTTCCCCTGATCTCTCACCTTTATCTTCATTTTTCCCGGCCGTTCCATCTCACATCCCGCAAGCAGCCCATGCTGGATTCCATTCTCGATCAGCGGCTGCAGAAAAAGCTTTGGCACCTCCGCATCCATGCATCTCTCATCCTTATCGTATATTACCTCGAAAAAGTCTCCAAACCGCATTTTCTGTATCTGAATATATTTTTCCGCGGTCTCGAGTTCATCCTGCAGTTTTACCAGATCATCTCCCTCCGACAGACTGTAGTGCAGAATGTCGCTCAGGTTTTCGATCATCTGATTTGCCGGGCAGTATCCCTTTGCCGCCTCCATCACTTTCCAGTAGATTGTCTCCATCGTATTATATAAAAAGTGTGGATTGATCTGCATCTGCAGTGTTTTTATCTCCGCTCTCTCAAGCTGGATCTGCTTTTCATAATCGAGTATGATAGCCCTTCTGTGTTCCTCAAAAATCTTTAGGACGCTCTGAAAAAAATAATCATATTCTTCCCCGATCTGGCGCAGCTTTTCCGGATATTCACCGCTCTTTTCATAATACTCTATAATAGATGCCACCTGATTTTGAAGCGTATAACGCCTCCTTGTCATGATCCATGATAAAATAATCCCCAGCACCGCCGTAACAATCATCACGCCAAAGATCATAAAAACCAGAGGAAACGCCAGCTTCATCTCCTCCGAGATGGGCGCCATAAAAAGATAAGTAAATCCCGAATGCTCATTTTTCATTTGATAGACAATATATTTTCTGCCGTCAGCCAGGATCGTCATCTCCTCTTTACCGGACGCCATGATACTCTGCAAAAGCTGCTCATCCACGCCGGGAATCTTCTCCGCTTCAAACAGTATCTCTCCCGTCTCATAGCCCACATAAATGCTCTGCCCTTCACCGTTCACAAAGCTTTTAAGCCTTTCGTTGACTTTTTCTACCATAAAATTCAATGTAACAATCCCATAATTTTTATGATTCTTAGACGTGTAATATTTTCTGGACACAGATACAACTTCCGTTTCGGTTTTCTCAAAAGCATACTGCCTCAGCGAACGCCTCATCACATCCGGCACTTCATCGTTCTCGTCATTTACCATATTAAGCCATTCCCTGTCATAAAAATCCGACACAGGAATCAGTCCCTGCTCCGAGAGGATCAGCTTATCATAATGAACATAGTAGATATAGGCGGAGTGCAGGTACAGTTTTGTATATACGGGCGTACTGACAAACGTGCGGATCAGTTCCTGATCCCTGCTGTCCGTGTAGGTATAGGTTTCACTCGATAACAGCCGCTTTAAAATAATCATGATCTGTGTATTGGGCCAGAGGGAATACATATAATAATCCATATCCCCATCATCTCACTTACGTTGTCATCCGCAAGCTGCAGCGCATGCATACATTCATCCCTGCTGCTCTGATGCGCATTTCTCAACAGAAAAACCGTCATCAGAATCCCCAGCAGAGCCGTCACCGCAAGAACAGGAAACACCATATTCCTGTAATACCTGATCCACTCATTTCTTTTCATTCCGCTCCTGCCCTTTATTTCTGTAGTCTCTCGGACTCATTCCATAAAATTTCCTGAAAGCCCTCGTAAAATTTTTGGCATTATGATATCCCACCCGCTCGCTGACCTCATACACCTTACTGTATGTCTCCGATAACAGCCTTGCCGCCTCCCTGAGCCTTACCCTCTGCACATACTCCGAAAAACTTATGCCCATCTCACCGCTGAACAGCACGCTTAAATAGGACGGACTTAAACTCACATGTGCCGCCGCGTCCGCAAGCTTGATCTCCACGTAGTTCTTCTTTACATATTCCTTTACTTCCCTGATAATCTTTCCCTTATAGTCAAATCCTTCCCTATCTCCTCTGTTTCCCGCATCCGGTTTTTCCTCTCTCTGATCCGAATCCAGCACCTTTTTCAATCTTTCAAACAGACCGGCGATCTTTCTGTAATCCGTAGGTTTCAGGATATAATCATAAACACCGAGCTGCAGGCCTTTTCTCGCATATTCAAATTCATTGTAGGCGCTGAGAAGTATAATCTTTCCCGTAAATCCCCGCTTCTTCAACTCCTCGATCAGCTTCAGGCCGTCCATAACAGGCATTTTAATATCTGTCATCAGCACGTCCACCGGCTCCTTATCCTCCGTGATCATCTTCAGAGCCTGCTCGCCGTTCCTCGCCTGCCCTGCCACCTGAAATCCCAGTTCCGCCCACGGGAAAAAATTGGCAAGCCCGTTGCGTATCCCTACTTCATCATCCACAATCAGCAAACGATACATTTCATTTCCCTCCCGGCGACCGGCACTCTCTACTCAATGACACTGCACATCCTTATTTTTTCATTTTATCATGTATTCACCATCCTCACAACCGGACTGCTTTTATCCTTTTATTCCCTGCGTTGCCATTCCGTCGATCAGATACTTTTGTCCGAACATATAGACAAGGATACACGGAATCATAGATACCAGCGACATTGCCAGCACCGTGCTCCAGTTTACGGCAGATGCCGAATCCAGACTCATCCGAAGCGCCAGCGATACCGGATACTTACTCACGGAACTGATATAAATCAATACGTTAAAAAAATCATTCCATGTCCAGATAAACTGAAACAGAAAAGCCGAAAACAGGGCCGGCTTTAAAATCGGCAGCAGCACATAGATCAGTGTCTGAAAGGAACCGCATCCGTCTATCTTTGCCGCGTCGTCCAGATCTCTTGGAATCCCTCTGAAAAACTGTATCATCATATAGATGAAAAACGGCGTACAGGCGAACATCGCAGGGACAATAAAAGGATAATACGTATCATTCCAGCCCAGACGATTAAACAGAATAAACCTTGGTATGACCAGCACTGTGTTGGGAAGCATCAAAGTGGAAATCATCAATACCATCAGCATCTTTTTGAGCGGAAATTGAAACCGCGCAAATCCATATCCCACAAGACAGCTTGAAATGGTCGTAAATGCCGCCGTCGGCACTACCAGCTCCAATGTATTACATAAAAACCTGCCGAAGCTGTTCTGCCCTGTCCCCCGCCAGCCCAATATATAAGAATCTGTCTGCCATTTCTGAGGCAGCAGCCGGATAGAACCGAAAATCTCACTGTTTGGCTTAAACGATGAAAATACCAGCCAGACCAACGGATAGGCCATAATCAATGCCACCAGGCATAAAAAAGCATAGGATAACAATTTCTTCATATTCCTCTCCTTTAATCTTCATAATGGACAAGTCCGTCCGAAAACCGGAAGATCACAAACGTAAACAAAATGATGATCACAAACAAAATCCATGACTGTGCACTGGCATAGCCCATTTTAAAATACCTGAATCCGTTTTCATAGAGCATCAGTCCGTACAGATACGTTTCTTTCAGCGCACCGCCTCCGGTAATGACAAAGGCGGCCGTAAAATCCTGAAACAACTGAATCATCTGCATCACCAGATTAAACAGTATGATCGGTGAAAGCATCGGCAGCGTAATACGGAAATATTTCTGCACCGCATTTGCTCCGTCGATATCCGCCGCTTCATACAAACTGTCCGGCACCTGTTTCAGCCCTGCCAGAAAAAGCACCATGGAGGAGCCGAACTGCCACACCTGGAGCAGGCTGATGACAGGAAGGGAGGTTTTAGGGCTCCCTATCCAGTCAAATCCATTATATCCGGAAAATACGGCTCCAATCAGTGTGTTCAGCAGTCCTGTTTTCATAAAGATAAAACGCCATAAAATCGTAATCGCCACACTTCCCCCGAAAATAGAGGGAAGATAATAAATAACCTTAAAAACAGCGATCCCCTTCAGCCTCCGGTTCAACAGTCCCGCAATAAACAACGAAATGATCATTTTCAGCGGCAGTGCTATCGCAACATACATACATGTCGCTTTCATGGATTTCAGGAACAATCTGTCATTTGTAAAAATTTTAATGTAATTTTGCAGCCCTACAAATTTATAGTCATTCAGCATGGTAAAATCCGTAAAAGAATACAGAAAAGACATTACCAGCGGATAAAGCTGAAACGCCAGAAACCCTATGATCCATGGTGTCAGATAAAACATACCCGTATATTTTCTTTTCCATTTTTTCCATTGATTGGTCCGCACCGTTTTCCCCTCCGAAAATCCTGCCGTTTAATTGCCTGCCAGCGCCGCAAGCGGCTCTTTGATCGTATCCATCAGCTCCCCTGCCGCCTCCTCTGGTGTCAGGTCTTTATAAAGCACTCTTGATAAAATTTCCGTGCTGATAGAGGTGATCTCGGAATTATCATGATACCCGTTCTGGGCTGTCCCCGCATTTTGGGAAGCAATCTCAATACCGGTTTTCAGGTCCGGATTCAACAGATTATTTTCTTCCAGAAGTGTCCTTGCCTCCGCAGTGGCCGGTACGCCGCGGCAATCCCCGAGAATTTTGATGGCTTCCTCATCCGTCATCATCCAGTTGGCAAATTTCAGACATTCCTCCACACTGACAGAATCCTTATTTACCGCCAGTACCATGGACGGTTTGCAGTTGATGCCCGTATCTGCGGCATCCGCCGGTACGGGAAGCCTGCAGCATCCTATATCCTGTACATTGTCATTGATCAAAGACGGATAATCCGATGCCCATCTGATCAAAAGAGCGGCTTCTCCATTTGCCCACACCGGATTCTGATCGATATTTCCGTTATATGCCATGGTTTCTTCCAGGGGCTGTATCAGATCCTTTTCTTCCAGTTCAAGCAGATATGCATAGGCATTTGCCAATTGCTCTTCCGTAAAGTTAACGGTAAAATCATCATTGATCCACTGCCCGCCGCACTGCTGCAGCACATAAGGCTTAAATACATTTTTTTCAAGTGTGTGCAGGTCACTGTGTAAAAATACCTTGTCAGGATTCTCCGCCTTGAATTTTTCACCTTCCCTGATCAGATCTTCCCAGGTCCATTCAGTACTCTCGTCCACAGCCAGTCCGCTTTCCTTTACTACATCCCGATTATAGAACAGCGTAAATCCGTTCTGTGCCATCGGCAGTGCCGCCAGCTTGTCCCCTTCCGAGCACCATCCCTTTGTATAGTCCATATCAAATTTGCCAAAATCAATGATGTCATAGGCTTCGAGATCGACAAAGAAATCTCCCTGGGCCGCCAGTTCCGTAATCCATGGATAATCAAGCTGAATAATATCCGGCGCCGTTCCTCCCGCCAACTGTGTCACCAGTTTTTCATAATAACTGGAAATTGTAGAATATTCCCCCTCAATATGAACGCCCGTCAGCTCCTCATATTTTGCCAGCGCCTCAAGGGTTTTTTCATGTCTTGTGTCAGATCCCCACCAGCAGAACCGCAAGCTGATGTTCCCGCTGCCGCCGTCTTTTGTATTTTCCCCCTCCTGAGTATGTTCTTCTTTCGTGTTTTCGGCTTCCTTCGGTGTCTGTTCCTGCCAACTTCCGCATCCCCCAAGCATACTGAGCGTTACGGTCCCGGCAAGCAGCATTGCCATCCATTTTTTCTTTCCCATACCGTTCTCTTCTCCTTTGATTATTTTGTACAATATTTATTTGTAACAATTTCATTTTATATTAATTCTATACAACTCTAAAAGGTATCCAAATTTATAAAAGGTATCATAAGATACTGATTTTCGTTAAAATTCGTTCTTATATTTTATATGGTATCATTTCATTTTGCTCCCCTTTGACAGGAAACATACCGCTTTTTATAATGAAGCCAGCAAAAATATAAGGAGGTCTTTACAATGACAAACAAGGAATACTGGAAGGGAATCATCCCCGCACTTATCACCCCGGTAAATGAAGATGGGACTCTGGATTCTGACAGCCTGGAGAAGATAATCGAACATATTATTTCATCCGGCTGTCATGGTCTTTTTGTCGCAGGTTCTTCCGGGGAACCCACTAATTTAAGTTCTAAAACCAGACGGGATGTGATATCTCAGGCAATCCGCATCGTAAACGGCAGGCTGCCCGTCTGTGTGGGAACCATCTCCCCCGGAACGGAACAGACAATAGAAATGATAAAAGAAGTACAGGACATGGGCTGCAACTTTATATGCAGCACTCCGAATTTCTATATGCTTAACGAAAGGCAGGAAGATATCATCCATCATTTTGAAAAGGTCGCCCGCAGAACCGGCGCCCGGATTATGATCTATAATAATGATGCCACAGTCGGGCAGACCATTAAAGCGGAAACTTTTTACAAACTGGCGGAAATTGAAAATGTGATTGCATACAAAGATACCCGCCCGGACTGGGAAAATCATGTAAAGGCACTGGCATTTCTGAGAGATAAAGATATCAGCCTGATCTCCGGCGGTGAATATATGCTCGGTCCCAGCATTCTGATGGGCGGCCAGGGCAATATCGCTGCTGCCAGCAACGTATTTCCGAAGCTTTTCGTGGCTTTATATCACGCGGCAAAAGCGCAGGATATTCCTTTAACACTGGACTTAAATGACAAGATTGCGCGCCTTAATGACACTGCCACAAGGACAGGTAACGGTTGGTTATGGGGCATCAAATATATCGCCCACCGTTTCGGTTTATGTCAGTATACCGTGGCCGGAAATTTCACACCCCTGACAAAAGAACAGGAATCCGCAATTGACGCCATAATAGAGGAATTATCAGAATACCGCTGACAACACATAAAAGAGGACAACATCTATGAAAAGATCGATGATCAACGCCTGTATCAGAGAATTTGAAGATATGCTTCGGGAATACAGGTTTGCGCTTCCTCCGTTTCTTTTCTTTACCCCAAAAGAATGGGAAAACAAAGGACATGAATATGATGAAATACGGGATAATGCCCTGGGCTGGGATATCACCGACTACGGGGAAGGAAATTTTGAGAAAAAGGGGCTTTCTCTGATTACTCTGAGAAACGGAAACGTGCACAATGATAACTACCCCAAATGCTATGCCGAAAAAATTATTATGCTGAAAGAAGGGCAGCTCTCCCCTAACCATTTTCACTTTCATAAAATGGAGGATATCATCAATCGGGGCGGCGGCAATCTGATCTTCCGGCTCTGGAACGCTACCGGAGACGGAGATCTTGCCGAAACGGATGTAACGATCAGCAGGGATGGCCGCCGCTGCACCGTAACATGCGGGGAAGAGATTCTGCTTGCTCCCGGAGAATCCCTGACATTTTATCCCTATTGTTACCATGAATTTATCGTACAGCCGGGAGGCGGTAAAACCCTGATCGGAGAAATCTCCAAATGCAATGATGATAATACCGATAATCACTTTCTAAAGACACAGGAACGCTTTCCTTTGATTGAAGAGGATGAGCCGCCTTACCGGCTGCTCTGCACGGAATATCCTCCCGCAAAAGAGTAATGCCCATAAAGACATGAAAAAGGCTTTCCCCGAAAAGAAAGCCTTTTTTCCTATCTATTCTTATTTATTCCTTTTTCGCCAGATCCTGCGCATCAAACGCCTCGCTGATCGGACCGCCCGGGGATACCATCGGGAACACCTTATCGTCCTCATCAATGATACAGTTGAGCACCACAGGCTTTCCGAGCGCAAGCGCCTTTTCGATTGCCGGCGCAACCTCCTCCTTCTTTGTCACAAGGATCGCCTCACAGCCAAGCCCTTCCGCCACTTTGCAGAAATCCACCTTATCCTGCAGGATCGTCTGGGAGTAGCGCCGTCCATAGAACAGCGTCTGCCACTGCCGTACCATCCCCAGCACATGGTTATTGATCACCACCTGAATGATCGGGATGTTGTATCTGCTGGCGGTTGCCAGCTCGTTCAGGTTCATGCGGAAACATCCGTCGCCCGCGATGTTGATGCAGATCTTATCCGGCCTTCCCGACTTCGCGCCGATGCAGGCGCCAAGGCCGTAGCCCATGGTACCAAGTCCGCCGGAAGAAAGGAAGGTTCTGGGCTCCGTATATTTATAATACTGCGCCGCCCACATCTGATGCTGTCCCACATCCGTTGTGATAATGGCTTTCCCCTCCGTCAGCCTGTCGATCTCCTCTATAATATAAGGACAGGTCAGCGCACTCTTGTCATATGTAAGAGGATATTTTTCTTTCAGTTCCGCAATCCTCGCAAGCCATTCGGGATGTTTTTTTCCTGTCAGCCTCCGGTTTAAAATCTGCAGGACTTCTTTCAGATCTCCTACGACCGATACATCCGTTTTGATATTTTTATTGATCTCCGCCGCATCGATATCGATGTGCAGCACCTTTGCCTTCTCCGCAAATCTTTTGGGATTTCCCACCACACGATCGGAAAATCTTGCTCCCAGCGCAATCAGAAGGTCACACTCACTGACGCCCAGATTGGATGCCTTCGTGCCGTGCATACCGATCATGCCCGTATACACCGCGTCCCTTCCGTTGAAGGCACCCTTGCCCATCAGCGTATCGCAGACCGGCGCATCCACCTTTTTCACAAACGCCGCCAGTTCCTCGGATGCTCCCGATAAGATAATACCGCCGCCCACATAGAGATAAGGACGTTCCGCTTTCTCAATCAGCGCGATCGCCGCCTCGATATCGTCTTCCGAATATTTCACTTTCTTCTCGATCGGTTCCGGCGCTTTCGGCGTAAACTCACAGGTATTCGCCGTCACATCCTTTGTGATATCCACCAGTACCGGACCGGGACGCCCCGACTGCGCGATATGAAACGCTTTTCTGAGCGTCTCCGCCAGCTTTGTCACATCCTTCACGATATAACTGTGCTTGGTGATCGGCATCACCACGCCCGCGATATCCACTTCCTGGAAAGAGTCTTTGCCAAGCGCCGGCAGGTTTACGTTGGCCGTGATCGCCACCACCGGAATGGAATCCATATAAGCCGTCGCTATTCCCGTTACGAGATTGGTCGCGCCGGGCCCGCTGGTTGCCATACAGACACCCACCTTTCCGGTCGCCCTGGCATACCCGTCCGCCGCATGTGCCGCACCCTGCTCATGGCTTGTGAGAATGTGGTTTATCTCCTCACTGTGCTGATACAATGCGTCATACACATTTAAAATCGTTCCGCCCGGATATCCGAAAACGGTATCCACGCCCTGTTCTTTCAAACATTCTATTACAATTTCCGAGCCTGTAAGCTGCATCTGAATTCCTCCTGTAAATCAAATCTGTTTTATTTTTATCAAGATTCTGAATGAAACTGACCAGCCGGGATGGAAATAAAATGCTCAAGGAGCCCGTTAAAAAGCGTCGGCACTTAGCGAATGCGGAATTTTGGTACAAAATTTCGTATGAGCTTAGTACCGTTACGCTTTTTACCGAGCGCAAGCGTGGCGACGGAGCATTTTATTTCCATCCCGGCGTCCGCCTATTTCTTCTCCAGAATCGCACCCCTGTTGCCGCTTGTCACCATCTCGCGGTACCTTGCCAGATACCCCGTATTCACCTTCGGCTCCCTGGGCTCCCATTTCGCCCTTCTCTCCGCCAGCACTTCATCCGTGACCTTCACATTCAGAGAATAATTCGGAATATCAATACGGATCATATCACCCTCTTCCACCAGCGCGATGGGACCGCCCACCGCCGCCTCCGGCGATACATGTCCGATGGATGCGCCCCTGCTGGCACCGGAGAAACGTCCGTCCGTGATCAGCGCCACACTCGAGCCGAGCCCCATCCCCGCGATGGCGGATGTGGGATTTAACATCTCCCGCATACCGGGGCCGCCCTTTGGTCCCTCATAGCGGATGACCACAACATCCCCCGCCACGATCTTACCGGACTTGATTGCCTCGATGGCATCCTCCTCGCACTCAAACACCCTGGCCGGCCCTTCATGCACCATCATCTCGGGTACCACTGCGGAACGTTTCACAACAGAACCGTCCGGCGCCAGATTGCCTTTCAGCACGGCAAGCCCTCCCGTTTTACTGTAAGGATTGTCAAGAGGCCTGATTACCTCGGGATCTTTATTTACCGCATCCTTAATATTTTCACCGACGGTCTTTCCCGTTACCGTCATGCATTCTTCCTGTAAAAGCCCCAGCTCAGACAGCTCTCTCATCACCGCGTAAACGCCGCCCGCCTCGTTCAAATCTTCCATATAAGTCGGTCCCGCAGGCGCCAGATGACAGAGATTCGGCGTCTTCTCGCTGATCTCGTTTGCCAGCGCGATATCAAAATCAAAACCGATCTCATGGGCGATCGCCGGCAGATGCAGCATGGAATTGGTGGAACATCCGAGCGCCATATCCACGGTCAGCGCATTCAGCACAGCCTCCTTTGTCATGATATCTCTGGGGCAGATATTCCGTTTTAACATCTCCATCACAGCCATACCGGTATGTTTTGCCAGCTTGATCCTCTCGGAATACACCGCCGGGATCGTACCGTTTCCTCTAAGTCCCATGCCCAGCGCCTCGGTCAGGCAGTTCATGGAATTTGCCGTATACATACCGGAACAGGAACCGCAGGTAGGGCACACCTTCTCCTCAAACTCCCGCACTTCCTCCTCGCTCATGGTACCCGCCGCATGGGAACCCACCGCTTCAAACATGGAGGATAAGCTTCTCTTTTGTCCTTTCACTCTCCCCGCCAGCATCGGGCCGCCGGACACAAACACGGTGGGTACATTGA
Source organism: Lachnospiraceae bacterium (assembly GCA_022799355.1). Lineage (GTDB taxonomy): Bacteria > Bacillota > Clostridia > Lachnospirales > Lachnospiraceae > 1XD8-76. The sequence goes on from JAAWOG010000014.1 coordinate 50,882, forward strand.
TCCTCGCCGCCGCCATCAAAAGTCCCGGCACGTTTTTATCACAGTTCGGCACCATCACCAGGGCGTCAAACTGATGTGCCAGCGCCATACATTCCGTGGAATCCGCAATCAGATCCCTCGTCACAAGGGAATACTTCATCCCAACATGTCCCATCGCAATACCGTCGCAGACTGCGATTGCCGGAAATACCACCGGCACGCCGCCGGCTTCCGCCACTCCCATTTTCACCGCCTCCACGATCTTATCCAGATTCATATGTCCGGGCACGATCTCGTTATAGGAGCTGACGATACCAACCATCGGCTTTCTCATCTCCTCCTCCGTAAATCCTAATGCATGAAACAGGCTTCTGTGGGGTGCCTGCTGCATCCCGGTTTTTACATGATCACTCCTCATTGTCTCATCCTTTCTCATTCTGATGTATTTATTTCAGATCATTAAAACGTTCCACTTACAAACATTTCACTTTTTGCTTATATACTTCACGTTCGGTCCAGTCTATTTTAACACAATGTTTTACTTTTTTACAAGATGTTGCAGCATATAAAAAAATGGATAAAGCAGCATCCTTTTATCTGATAATCTCCAACATTACCGCAATGTCTGCAGCTGCCATCTCTGCTTTTGACTTTTCAATTAAAATATTTCTTCCTGTCATGATGTAGGAGGGCATTACCCTGATACCCTTATAATAAAATTCACTGTTCCGTAATTTATAGGTGGAAACGGCGGGAATCACATTTTTCCCTGTTGACTTTTTTGTGATCATATTAAAGGATTTTTTTGCCACATCACCCATAAGCATAATTACTTTTATATTGGGAAATAAAGAAATTTCCGTTTCCAGATAAGGCAGACTATATTCTATGCTGCTTTTATCAACAGTATATTCCGTCTTTGGGGTTTTCACGGCATTTGTGATATAGATACCCATTCTCAAAATGTCCTGTACGGAGGTAACCTCTGCTCCTGCCCTCTGCAAAAGGGAAATCGTTGTTTTCAGATAATCAGCGTCGGGGCTTCCATAAAAATCCTGTAACGGATCGGAAGGGACAACTTCATTTATCATAATTGTCCTGATTGTAAGCGGATCAACTGCAATGTCATTCAGATATATATCATTTGCCATACCCGTTTTTGTTTCCAGTTCTTCTTTCATATTCATATATGCATTCTCCTCCTTTATGGCATCTTTCCGTATCATGCTTTCTTATTTTATACCATAATAATCATGACAGCGTCATGTCAGGATTATCAGATAATTTATTTTGTTATAAAAACAAAAACACACCTAAAACCGTATTTAAGTGTGTTTTATATCTCTTTCTTATTTTTCTGCTGAAATTCGCTCATCTTTTTTGAGCCTATCTGTTATACTCCGCTTTCAAAGGAGCCATAACCTCAGGGTTTTGTTTCACCCATGCCATAGCACAGCTGCATAAAGTTGCGGTCAAATTGTCATCTATAAAACCTTTTTCCCCGTTTTCTTTCAGTAACTGTACAAGGACTCCCGCAATTTTCAAATCATCCTCATCAAATCCGTTGCCTAACGGAAGATACGCCAAAAAGGCATCCAGCATTTTCTGAAAATCCTCATCCCAGTTAATACAGCCATTGCCTAAAAACTCATGCTGTACCCTGCCTGCAATCCGAATCACTTCCCCCTGCGCCGTCTGCGCCTTACCGCAGGGCGGAACAAGGTAATCCCAATACATTTGAAATGCTTTCTCTTCATCGTCCTCATTGGGAAGATTTATCAAAGAGATACCGTCATGGATACCGTTCTCTTTCGGTTCTGCGTTATTCTCACCCATTTACATTTCCTCCAAACACCGCTTATGCCTGCTCTTTTACAGAAGCTTGTCAAGTACCGACCTGCCTACGGTTCCTTCCGGCATGGCCACCCCGAAGTTATCCGCAACGGTAGCGCCGATCACCCCGAACGTATCTTCCTGTTCCAATGCGCCGCCATGTTCCATCTTTTTAGAATATGCGACAAAAGGCACATACTCCCTTGTGTGGTCCGTTCCCGTATAGGTAGGATCATTTCCGTGGTCCGCGGTCAGAATCACAAGGTCATCCTCCCGCATCTTTTCCAGCAGAACGCCCAGATTCTTATCAAACTTCTCAATCTCTTCGGCATATCCCTTCACATCCCGGCGGTGTCCCCAGAGCGCGTCAAAGTCCACCAGATTGACAAAACAAAGCCCGTTAAAATCTCTGTCCGCAATTTCCAGCGTCTGTTCCATACCGTGTACGGAACTGTCGGAATGATGGGTTTCCGTGATGCCCTCGCCGCAGAAAATATCATGGATCTTTCCGACGCCGATCACATCAAAGCCCGCATCCTGCAGGGCGTTCAGCGCTGTCGCTCCGGAGGGTTTGAGCGCGTAATCATGGCGGTTGCTGGTACGCTTAAACTCCCCTTTCTTTTTTCCCACATAGGGGCGTGCGATCACGCGCCCGACTCTCCACTCATCCCGCAATGTCAATTCCCTTGCAATCTCACAGCAGCGGTAGAGATTTTCCAGGTCAAAGGTCTCCTCGTTGCCGCAGATCTGCAGCACGGAATCCGCAGAAGTATAGACGATCATCGCTCCCGTCTCGATCTCTTCCTCGCCCAGTTCCTCGATGATCTTTGTGCCGCTGTAACTCTTATTGCCGATCACTCTTTTCCCGCAGCGCTTCTCCAGCTCCGCGATCAGCTCCGGCGGAAAACCGGTCTCGGTAAAGGTCTGAAAGGGCTTTTCGGTTTTGATGCCCATGATCTCCCAGTGCCCTGTCATGGTATCCTTTCCTCTGCTCACCTCCCCAAGCCGCATATACCGTCCAAGGGGTTTCTCCGCAGCCTTCATCTCTCCCCCTCCATGGAGGTTGAGCATACCGAGTTTCGTCAGATTCGGTATCTCAATACTTCCCATCTTATCCAGAATATGCCCGAAGGTATCTGAGCCCACATCCCCGAAATCCGCCGCATCCGGCAGTGCGCCGATGCCGAGGGAATCCAGAACAATCACAAAAATTCTTTTAAATTCACTCATAGTTTTATCTCTCCCGCTATATTTTTTCCCGTATTCTATTTCTATCTATCTTCGCTCTCACATTGCCGGCCGCCGGGAGGAACATAAAATGCTCCGCCGCCACCCTTCTCGATGCATGGAAATCACAGAAAAATGTCATTTTGCACCGGTAAGCCTTATGAAAAACACCGCCTCAGTTTCTCACGGATCTCTTCCCCTGCAAACGAAACCTCCACCGCATTTTTCATGCACAGCATAATCTCTTCATCGCTCACACCGTACATTTTCTGAATAAATGCCAGCTCTTCCGTCAGCGATGTACCGCTCACGGTCCGGTTATCCGTATTGACCGTGACCAACAGCCCCCGATCCAGAAATTCCCGAAGGGGATAATCCTCCGGCCTTTTTACCGCCTTTGTCTGCAGGTTGCTGATGGGGCACATCTCGATTCCGACGCCGGCTTCTTTCACGATCTTTTGCACATCAGCTCTGCCTCCCATGGCGATACCGTGCCCGATCCGTCCTGCTTTCGCCTTCACCGCGCCGATGATATTTTCTGCGCTGCCGCATTCCCCCGCATGGATCGTGTAAGGCATCCCCAGTTTTCTCACCTGCTCAAACAGGCTCATAAACCCGGACATGGGATATACTTCCTCCGCTCCCGCCAGGTCCGCGGCACAGACGCCCGCTCCCAGAAATTCCCGCGCCGTCCTGATCATCTCCATATTTTTCTCTTCGCTGTAATGGCGCATGGCACAGACGATCACATGATAAGCCACGCCGAACTTTTGTCCTCCCGCATCAAGCCCTTTCAGCAGCGCCTCAATGGCGTGCTTTGTATCCATGCCTTTGCTCCCGCAGGCAAGGGGATCAAAACGGATCTCCGCATACCTGACATTCTCACTGCCCATTGTCTTTAAAATATCGATCCCGGCTTCCGTAAGCCCCGCCTCGTCCTGCAGACAGGCAATGGGCAGCACAAATTTTTCCAGATATTCCGAAAGGCTGCCGCAGTCCTCAGACACTCTGAGTTCCTTCTCCTCCACGAGCCTCCCCAGACGGTTCCCGATAAATTCCCGGCTGAGCGAACCATCCAGATGACAATGCAGTTCCAATTTAGGCAGTTTCTTTAATTCCTCTTTTGTCATGATCCCTTCCTGTTCCACTGCGGACTACGGCGCTGTTTTTTTATTTCAGCCCCACAGAAGCCCGTATATACGACAGGGCACCCTGGCCCATAGCCCTCTTAACCCATCTTCTGCATATCCCGGTTTTATCACGCCAGATTCGCGGGACCGAAGCCCCCCGGAAGTATATCCTTCAATGTAAAAATTTCATACTCCTGCCTGCTCTTTGCCATGATAACCTGAAATGTGTCGGGATCGCAGAACTCCATCATCACCTGCCTGCATACGCCGCAGGGCGCCGCGTATTCCGTAAGGATTCCTTCTTTCCCCCCGACAACGCAGATCGCATCAAATTCCCGCACCCCTTCGCTGACCGCCTTGAAAAAAGCGGTCCGCTCGGCGCAGTTCGTCGGCGTATAGGCGGCATTTTCGATATTGCAGCCCGTATAAAGTGATCCGTTCTTTGCCAGCAGCGCCGCCCCAACTCTGAAATGAGAATAGGGCACATAGGAAAACTCCATCTGTCCAATCGCCAGATCAATCATCTCTTCTATCAGCTTTTTATCCACTCTGCACCTCCTGTGGGTTGTTATCTCTTTCGTTCCCCTGACTCAGTTATCTTTAGTATCCGGTCGCCTCTTCCTTTTTCAGCAGTTTGATAATACGGCTTGTGCCGAGACGGTCCGCTCCCAGGGCAAGAAACTTCTCCGCATCCTCCAAAGAAGAAATGCCGCCTGCCGCCTTGATCTTTACCTTCTCTCCCACATGCTCCGCAAACAGCTTCACATCGTCAAACGTAGCGCCTGCGGTGGAAAATCCGGTGGACGTCTTAATATAGTCCGCTCCCGCTTTGGTTACGATCTCACACATTTTTATCTTTTCTTCATCCGTCAGAAGGCAGGTCTCGATAATCACCTTCAGTATTTTATCCCCGCATGCCGCCTTCAGTGTGCGGATTTCTTCCTCCACCAGGTCGTACTTTTTGTCCTTCAGCCAGCCGATATTGATCACCATATCAATTTCCGCCGCCCCGTTTTTGATGGCGTCTTTTGTCTCAAATTCCTTTACCGCCGTTGTCATATAACCGTTGGGGAAGCCGATCACCGTGCAGACAGCCACCTTTCCCTGCAGATAATCCGCCGCTTCCTTCACGTAGGAAGGCGCAATACAGACGGAAGCCGTCCCGTATTTTACCGCGTCATCGCAGATCTGTCTGATCTCCTCCCATGTGGAAGGCTGCAGAAGCAGCGTGTGATCCACATGTTTTACCATTTCCTTTACATCCATATCCATATCCTCCTGTTCGTTATTCCTGTTCCCTGTCCTTTTTGATCAGTTCACGGATAGCCTCCACTGCCACCTGAATTGCCATATCCGTGTCATGCGCCACCGGGTTTTCCAGCCCCAGCTTTTCCCTCTCCTGGTTTGCCACTACCAAAAAGCAGGAACCCGCTCTCACCCTCAGATAACCGGCCACAATAAACAGCGCCGCCGATTCCATCTCCGAGGCAAGACAGCCCATCCTCTTCCAGGCTTCCCATTTGTTCATCAGTTCATAGCCGACCGGCTTTGTCTCCGGTTCGTGCTGGCCATAAAAAGCGTCCTTGCACTGCACTACTCCCGTATGGAACGGATAGCCTTTCTTTTTTGCCGCTTCCACCAGCGCGTTTGTTACCGTAAGGTCAGCCACCGCCGGAAATTCAATGGGAGCATACTCCTTCGTAGTTCCCTCCATACGGATCGCGCCCGTTGCCACCACCACATCGCCGCTCTTTACCTCCGTCTGCATCCCGCCGCAGGTGCCGATGCGGACAAACGTATCCGCGCCGCAGCGATACAGCTCCTCCATGGCGATAGAAGCGGAAGGACCGCCGATACCGGTGGATGTAACGCTGACCTTCACCCCGTCCAGGGTGCCGGTATAGGTAACATATTCCCTGTTATCCGCAATCAGCACCGGATTCTCAAAGTACTGCGCAATTCTGGCACAGCGCTTGGGATCTCCCGGCATAATCACATACCTGCCGACTTCGCCCTGCGCCACCTGAATATGATATTGTCTGCTCTCATCCTCTGAATAATTCTTCATAATACCTTCTCTCCTGTCTCTGTGTGATATTTTATAACAGTTTATCTTATCCGAAAAACCGCTTTACACTTTTGCCGTATAATTTATCGTTATCACATAAATTTTCTGACATATCACTATTTTAATATTCTAACCGCATTTTTGCAATAACATTATGACAGGTCGATCTTTTTTTCGACGATCTTCCTCAGTTCCTCATACTGCTCCCTGCTGATCGTTATTTTCTGCCCTTTTTTCGTGATCAGCCCCTCTTCGTAAAATTTTTTTACGCTGCGGTTAATGCTCCGCAGACACAGCCCCGTCTCGTCCGCCAGCGACTGTCTGCCGACGGGAATCTCCAGAAAACCGTCCTGATGGTACTTTTTATAATAGTCCACCAGATACAGTGCCAGCCGGTCCGCCCCCTGCATAAACAAAAAAAGCCTGTTGTTTCTCCCTTCGGTCAGAAGATATTCACAGATCTGTTTCGCCTCATATTTCATTGCCTGAATATCCGAATACATCCACCTCTGAAATACCGCCCTCGGCAGTTTCATAACCACACAGTCCGTCACCGTCCAGAGGTTTGTCCTGTAGAGTTCCTCGTCCGTCATAAATTCCATGCCGCCAAAGGCGTACAGCTTATCAAACCTCATATAGTTAAAAGGCACACCGTACACCCGGTAATCCGCCGCCTCCACAACGCCATTTATCACATAATAAATCGTATCGGCGGGCTCTCCCTCCTTTACCAGCAGCGTATCTTTCTTTATTTTTTCCACCCTGCACGCTTCCATAAGCCACTGCGGAGCATCCCTGAAATATTCTTCAAACTGTTTCCGTTTTTTACTCTCCGTCTCCTTTAAAAAGGGCGACAGATCACACATCTGATCCCGCTTCATGCGGAAACCTTCCTTTCTGCCTGATAAGCGGCGGCACGTACCATATACTTTTTGATCCGCTCCGAAAAGAACTGAATCACCGGTCCGGCCAAAAGCGCCGTAGCCACAGTGATAAAACCGAGCCTGCCGCCTAAGATAACACCCGTTATTACACATACTATATCAAAACAAATCTTTATGGTCCGGTACTCCTTCCCCGCTTTGTCTTTGATCAGCATCACAACGCCGGTAAAAGGATCAAGCCCGATATCCGCCGCAATAAACATCGCGACACCGAAATACAGAGACAGACACCCGATCAATGCCCCCAGGATCTGCAGCGCCGGTGTCTGCACCGGAAACAGCAGCGAATAGAGCTTTCCGCCCAGATCCACAACAGTGCCATAGGGAAGAATATAAATAAATGTGCCGATATTCACATAACGCCGTCCCGCAAAGAAAACAACCGCCGTCAGCGCAAAATTTACAATATTGGATGCCATTCCAAGCTGCCCGGCGGAAAGCCCCAGCGCGTTCCTTAACCCGTCATACACAATGCCGATCGGATCGTTCCCCAAAGAAGCCGCCGCATTAAAAGCAATTCCCGTTCCTACAAATAAAATACCAACCACCGCCAGTATCATCTTTCTTACTTTTTCCCTGTTCAATGAATCTTCCCCGCTTTCCGCCGTTTATCCCAAACGGCATATATTCCGCACAAAAATGCGCTCCATACAACACCCTGCAGCATTTCTTACTACGGAAATTATGGCATATGCCCCAAAAGCAAAAAAGGACTACAGTCCTTTTTTATAAGATCCATTTTTATTTTATCAAATTTTCACAATTTTACTTCATAAATTTTGTGCATTATTCCCGGGAACCATACCACTTTACCGCCGCCGGCTTTTCCAAATGCTCCCCAAGATGCTTTTCCATCCACACAAGATGATACCAGCGCCCAAACTTATAACCGCACCGATGAAACTTTCCCGTCAGCCGGTAGCCCATATGTTCATGGAACCGGATACTGTTGCAGGTGAGATACTCATCTTCCACCTCAGGACAGGCGATGCAGGCGTTTACGTTTATGATATGCATCAGAGACAGCTCCCTTTCCAGAGCGGCGTATAATTCTCTGCCCAGCCCCATCCTCCGGCTGTCCTTCTCCACATAGATCGCCGTCTCCACGGACCAGTCAGCGGCAGGGCGCTCGTTAAGGGGGCCGGCATAGGCATATCCTGCAAGCTTTCCATCCCTCTCTGCCACCAGATACGGATATTTTTCCAGTGTACGCCCTATCCTTCTTTGAAATTCCTCCACGGAAGGCACCTCATACTCAAAGGTGATTGCCGTCCTCCTGACATAAGGCGCATAGATCTCCACAAGCCGCTCCGCATCCGCCATCTTCGCCGCCCTGATAATACTTTGTTCCATTTTTATTCACACTTTCTATCACGCAGCTTCCATGTCATTTTGTTCCGATTGCCGGACGCCGGGAAGGACATAAAATGCTCCCTCCCGGCCGGATAAATGGTTCAACAAAATTACATTGATTTTATTTTATCCTGTCCGCAATGGCATCTCCCATCCCGGCGCAGTTCACTTCACTGCATCCCTCCGACATAATATCCACGGTCCGAAGGCCATCCTTCAATACCTGCCGCACCGCCTCGTCGATGGCATCCGCCTCTTTATCCAGGTCGAAACTGTAACGCAGCATCATGGACGCCGAAAGAATCGTGGCAATCGGGTTTGCCTTTCCTGTGCCTGCGATATCAGGCGCGGAACCATGGCTTGGCTCATAGAGCCCGAACCTGCTGTCATTTAAGCTGGCGGAGGAGAGCATACCGATGGAACCGGTCACCATACTCGCCTCATCCGATAAAATATCCCCAAACATATTTTCCGTCAGGATCACATCAAACTGCGCCGGATCTTTCACAAGCTGCATGGCACAGTTGTCCACCAGCATATGCTCCAGTTCCACATCCGGATAATCCTTTGCCACCTCATTCACAACGGCTCTCCACAATCTGGAGGAATCCAGCACATTCGCCTTGTCCACGGAAGTCACTTTCTTCCTTCTCTTCCTCGCGATATCAAATCCTTTTATGGCGATCCTTCTGATCTCCGTCTCATCATAGGTCAGCGTATCGACGGCTTTCCTTACGCCGTTCTCCTCCACGGTCTTCCTCTCTCCAAAGTAAAGCCCGCCGGTCAGCTCCCGCATGATCATCATATCAAAACCTGCCGCACTGATCTCCTCCTTCAAAGGACATGCTCCCGCCAGTTCCTCATACAAATATGCCGGCCTTAAATTGGCAAACAGATTAAGAGACTTGCGCAGCTTTAAAAGTCCCGCCTCCGGCCTTTTCTCAGGGGGAAGCTGATACCAGGGCGAAGTGGAGGTATTGCCGCCGATGGCTCCCATCAGCACCGCGTCCGCCGCCTTACAGCTTTCTATCGTTTCATCCGTCAAAGGCACCCCGTGTACATCAATGGACGCCCCGCCCATCAGCACATCCTCAAACACCATTTCATGGCCGTACTTTTCAGCCACCTTCTCCAGTATCTTTTTAGCCTCTGCCACAATTTCCGGTCCGATCCCGTCTCCGGATATGCATGCAATTTTACAGATCATGTTTTCTTCCTCCGTCTGTTTCCTGTTTTCTTTCCTGTTCTACTTTTTTATTTTATCAGATGGGCAGCACCCGCGCAACAGCAGAAAAGCCCAAAAAACGGACAGTCCGCCAAGCGTATTGTCCGTTTTTCTTTCCGCATTTTATTTTCCTTTAGCTTTCCGCCTTCTCCACATCGGCGATCGCTTCTTTCTTCATCGGAATACGGCAGTTTTTATTATTACCAAACTCCACAATAACCGTATCGTCCGTGATATCAATCACCACACCGTAAAAACCGCTGGTTGTGCATACCACATCCCCGATCTCCAGAGAAGCAAGCATGCCCGCCACTCTTTTCTGTTCCTTTTTCTGAGGTCTCATCAGGAAGAAATAGAAAAATCCCACGATAAGTACCAGATAAACGATCATGATCATACCGCCACCCTGTGCGGCAACATCTCCTGTCAGCAAACTTAACATTCTTTCATCCTCATTTCCGCGCACATCCGCGCTTATCCCTTCTTTCAAAGCTTTCGCTCCCGCCCTCTTCAAGTGCAAAAGCAAAGCCTGTTTTACTATCATACACAAGTTTACCGCTGAAAACAAGCCCTATTTTCAATTAATGCCAACAAACTGCGCCATCCGCTCAAGCTTCTCCTTCTTATAAAGAGCAAACCTTCCCTGATCCAGCGCATCTCTGATCTCCGTCATCATCGTATTATAGAAATACAGATTGTGGAGCACGCACAGCCGCATCCCCAGCATCTCCTTCGCTTTCAGAAGATGTCTGATATAAGCCCTCGAATAACGCCTGCAGGCGGGGCAGGGACATCCCTCCTCGATGGGGCGCATATCCTTCTCATATTTCTGATTAAACAGATTGATCTTCCCGTAGTTGGTATACAGATGCCCGTGCCTGCCGTTTCTGGACGGATATACGCAGTCGAAAAAGTCCACACCCCGCTCCACGGCTTCCAGAATATTTGCCGGCGTGCCCACGCCCATCAGATAAACAGGTTTATGCTCCGGCAGACAGGGCACCGTCTCATCCAGAATATGGTACATCTCCTCATGGGTTTCTCCCACCGCAAGCCCTCCTACCGCATAACCGTCTAAATCAAGTTCGGCGATCCGCTTCGCGTGTTCGATCCGGATATCATCAAAGATCGCCCCCTGGTTGATGCCAAACAGAAGCTGATTGGGGTTGATCGTTCCCTCCTGTCCGTTCAGCTTCCGCATCTTCTCCTGGCAGCGCACAAGCCATCTCGTAGTCCTGTCCACAGAATTTTGCACATACTGCCTGTCCGCCTTACTGGATGGACATTCATCAAACGCCATCGCGATGGTGGAACCGAGATTGGACTGGATCTGCATACTCTCCTCCGGTCCCATAAAGATCTTCCTGCCGTCAATATGGGAATGGAACGCCACGCCCTCCTCCGTGATCTTGCGCAGCTTTGCTAGGGAAAACACCTGAAAACCGCCCGAATCCGTTAAAATAGGCTTCTCCCAGGACATAAACTTATGCAGTCCGCCCACGGACCTTATCAGCTCATCCCCCGGCCTGACATGTAAATGATACGTATTGGACAGCTCAATCTGCGTCCCGATCTCCTCCAGATCCGAAGTGGCAACCGCTCCCTTAATCGCCGCCGCCGTACCGACATTCATAAAGACAGGGGTTTGCACCACGCCATGTACCGTTGTAAACTCGGCGCGCTTTGCCCTGCCTTCCTTTGTTAAAATTTTATACATAATTCCTCCACTTCATGATGTACACATTCTTTTATATATTGCCGCTCGCCGAATAAGCAAACTTATTCTTCTCGCTAACGCTCATTATATCGTATTTTCCCGCGTTTATCATCCCATTCTTTTTTTACACTACAAGTTTTTTACAGGCCCTCCACATACTCTTCCAGCGTCAGTCCCTGCTCCATCATTTCCCGCGCCGCGGTTTTTCCCACATATCTGAAATGCCAGGGTTCGTATTCGATGCCTGTTATGTATTCTTTCCCTTTCGGATAACGCAGGATAAAGCCGTACTCGCTGCAATGCTCCCTGAGCCAGATTCCCGCCGCCGTCTCGCCGAATCCCTCGTCCAGCGTCGTATAAGAATTGGTATAAATATCAAGGGCAAGTCCGATCTGATGTTCGCTGCTTCCCGGCACATTTACCACCCGCGCCGCCAGCTTATAAGCTTCGATATAAGACATTCCCCTGTCCATATACCGCACGATCTTCCGGTCAAACAGATACTCCTGCCGGTTAAGAGTACGATAAGGAGAACAAACCTCCAGCGCAATCCCATCCTCTTTCGCCGCCTGCAGCATACTCAGAAATTCCGGTATGATCCGTTCATCGCACTGCAGGCTCCCCCGGATTGTCCCCAGCGTAAACTCGTAATCCTCGGGGATCGGATGCCTGCTGTTTACAAGAAGCAGATTCCAGTCATCCCCGGACACCTCAGCGCTTATCTCCCCGGTCATCTCCAAATCCGCCGGATCATAGTCCGCCAGAATCTCCTCCGCAGAATACTTATCAATATCCTCCGCCGCTTCCGCCTCAGGGTTGATGCCCCCATCCGCCTCCTCAAACCGATCAGGCTCTTTCTCCTCTTTTATAACGCTGTTTCCCGTCTCCACCGCCTTCGTTTCCATTGTCAGTGTAATATAAAACCCAAAAAGCAACAGACTGAATCCCAGCGTAAGGGCTCCCTTCCAATCGAAAGGTTTTGTCCTTTTTATTCCGTTTTTCTTATGTATCTTTCCTTCTCTCATATGATCTGCCCACAGCATTTTCTTATATACGGCTCCCCGTTATCTCATACAGTATACCACACAAATTTTAATATTGCATTGTTTTTTCCCTATTATTTCATTATACTGGTAACAAGTTCAACTACACGACAAAGGAGAGACAACTATGGCAGGTTCCACTTACGGCACTATCTTTAGCATAACAACCTGGGGAGAGTCCCACGGCAAAGCCCTCGGCGTTGTCATCGACGGCTGCCCCGCAGGACTTCCTCTTTCGGAAGAAGATATTCAAATCTATCTCGACCGGAGAAAACCGGGGCAGACAGCCCTTTCCACCCCCAGAAAGGAAAGCGACAAGGTGGAGATCTTAAGCGGCGTCTTTGAGGGAAAAACCACAGGAACGCCAATCTCCCTGATGATCCCAAATACCTCCCAGAAATCCTCGGACTACTCTCAGATCGCCTCCTGCTACAGGCCTGGGCATGCGGATTATCCCTTCGATGCCAAATACGGCTTTCGGGACTACCGCGGCGGCGGACGCTCCTCCGGACGGGAGACCGCAGGGCGTGTGGCAGCAGGCGCCGTTGCCTTAAAACTTTTATCCCGGCTCGGTATTTTTGTCTGCGCCTATACGGAATCCATCGGTCCTATCTCCATCGACTACGGCAGATTTGATGAATCCGCCATCCTTACCACGCCCGCCTGTATGCCCGATGCCGAAGCTTCCGCCAGAGCCGAAAGTTATCTGCGAGAATGTCAGACGGCAAAGGACTCTGCCGGCGGCGTGATCGCCTGCCGCATAAAGGGACTTCCCGCCGGCATCGGAGAACCGGTCTTTGAAAAGCTCGATGCCTCCCTCGCCAAAGCCATACTCTCTATCGGCGCGGTCAAAGCTTTTGAGATGGGCGACGGCACCCTTGTCTCCACTAAAACGGGCAGTGAAAACAACGATGCCTTTTTTATGGAAAACGGTGTTGTCCATAAAAAAACAAACCACAGCGGCGGCACCTTAGGCGGCATCTCCGACGGCTGCGATCTGTTTTTCAAAGCCCATGTAAAGCCCACTCCTTCCATTTTCCAGCCCCAGGAGACCGTAAACCGGGAAGGCGAAAATATAACGATCCAAATCCGGGGACGACACGATCCGGTGATCGTACCGAGAGCCGTTGTCGTCGTACAGTCCATGGCTGCACTGACTGTTTTAGATCTTATGATGCTCAATATGAATGCCAGAGTGGAATATCTGGAAGAATTTTACAAAAGACCGTAACCAGAAATGTTTACGGTTAGAGGGAAGTAATTTCAGATTAGGCGGTATAGCCCCGATTACAAGGGCTGTACCGTCTTTTCGAGTTACTATGCGCCTTGCTGTTTCGGTTGCGTGGCAGAAAGGAAATTGATTTCCCCTACAAAGTTGAAAACAATATCTACTTTCTGTACCCGTTTCCCGTCCACCTTTTCCGGCGCAT